>CAXTDP010000359.1:0-6155 GCA_964242295.1 uncultured Acetobacteraceae bacterium
GAAAAGGGCTTGGTCAGATGGCAACAGTCACCGGTGCGAATGGTCAGGTGATCGTCACGCTCAGCGTTGGAGCGAACGAGGCCGCCGGCCAAACGCTGGCCACCCAAATCAGCAATTCCCTGCGTGTCCCCGGTGCGACGTCCAGCACGGTCGCGTCCCCTAGCACCGTGCCCGCCACCGGCACCGGCGTCTTCATCCAGGGGACGGCCAACCAGCAGTTCACGCTGGCGAACGCCAACTCGACCGTGATCCTGGCCAGCGGCGGCGAGAACACCGTGTTCGGCGGCGGCGCTGCGAACCAGCGCGTGCTGGCGGACAGCGGCAACCTGGTGATGCTGACCAACGGCGGCAGCGGCACGGTCGTGACCGGGAACGGCAGCAACATCCTTTCGGTGCTGGGCGGCTACAGCGTCACCACGGGCACTGGCAACGACGTGGTGTTCGCGTTCGGCAGCAATGCCGTGAGCGCCGGCGCTGGCTCGAACATCATCGTCAGCGGCACCGGGAATGATACCATCTCGCTGACCGGCGCCACCGACACCATCTTTGGCAACGGCACCGGCACGATCTCGGTCACGGGCGGGACGGGCAGCGCCTTCCTTGCGCCGGGGTCGCAGAACATGAACTTCGTCGGCGGGTCGGGCGGCGCGACCGTGTTCGCCGGCACCGGCAGCGATACCATCACACTCGGCGCAGGCGGCGGCCTGGTGTTCGCGGGTACCGGCGGCAACAGCGTGCTCAACGGCGGCGCCGGCTCGGTCGGCAGCACCCTGTTCGGCGGCGGCAGCGGCGACGTGCTGTCGGCAAACGGCTTTGCGAGCTCGACCCTGGTGGCCGGGCGCGGCAATGAAACGCTGACCGGCGCCAACAGCAGCGCGAACAACATCTTCTACGGCTTTGCCGGCAACGCGTCGCTGCAGGGCGGCAACGGCGCCGATGTGTTCGTCGTCGGCGGCGGCAACAGCACGATCAATGGCGGCCCTGGCCAGGACCTGATCTCCATTGTCGCCGGCGCGGCTGGCAACGTGACCATCACCAGCTTCAACAGCGCGGAACACGTCACGCTGCAGGGCTATGCCGCCAACGAGGTGACCCGCGCGCTGGGCACCAAAAGCGTTGGGTCGAGCACCACGCTCACGCTGTCCGACAATACCAAGGTGACGTTCGTCGGCGTGACGAACCTGACGAGCAGCAGCTTCATCTAACACCTTCTCCCTTTCCTTTTGGGAAGGCGGACCGGCTCTGAAGATGCTGGCCGTTCGCACAAAATGCCGGCGTTTTGCATTTCCGGCAGCGAACCCAGGCGTGGCAAGCCCGTTGTCCTCCTAGGCCCACGTTGGGCTAGGAGAGTGTCATGCAAGCACAGATGCCAGAACCTGTGGTGCCGCCGTCCCCAGGATTGCCCGGCAACCTGCCCGGCGGGATGCCGGGTGATGTTCCGGGTGACCTTCCGCCCGGCGGCCCAGAGATGCCCCCCAATCAGGACCCAGCGCCCGATGTAGGCATTCCAAGCGAATTGCCAGATACTGGGCCGATGCAGTTGCCGGATACGCCGGTAATGTGAGGCTGTTCGCCCCCGAGAACAGTCTACAATGGGCTGAGATTTGCGAGGAGCGTGCAGCCAAGCTTCATGAGGCCCGATTCGATCCTTCGAGTTGGGCCATTGGCTGGGCATAGTAGTTGAAAAGCTATGTACCTAACTTAAACAAGTTCCAGAATTCCGGCGTTGCATCGGCCTTAATGCCATACGACCACAGGAATTTAGTCCGAAATAGTGAGCCTGGCCAACGGAAGCCCTTGCAATCCGTCTGGCGTCGGCAGAGGCTCGCGTAGCGTTACAGGGGATTGTCATGGCAAAGGGCGAACAGAAGTCGAACCGGGAAACTAAGAAGCCAAAGGCAACGAAATCTGCGGCGAAGGGTGGGGCGGCCGCAAGCACAACTCCTCCGCCACGTCCGGAACCAGGGAAGAAGTAGCAACCGCTACCCGGTTATTCCGGCCCAACGTTGCCGTCGTGACATGCGATTGCATTCGCGCTGAGAAGCGGTTGACACCGGTTCGGCGACCTAGGACGGGGCTTTCCTCCCTATCATCCTGATCTGACCGAAGGTTGTGGCTGCCGTCCAGACAGGCTGGCCGTTCATCTTCTAAGCCAACCCGTCGTTACCAAGCGACGGGCCGTGGGAAGAGTCTCGTTGCGAATGTCCAGGCACCATGCAGATGTCTTAGGCTGACATGTGGTGCGGCCTCTGGCGTTATGCTGCACCATGCAATCGGCGATGAGGCACTTCTATGCCGCTACCCCTTCCAGTGCTGGATCATGTCGTCGTCAATGTCCGTGATGGGCTGGACGACGCTGCAACCCTATGGGAGCGCCTGGGCTTCATGCTGACGCCGCGAGGGCACCACACGCTAGGGTCCAGCAACCATCTCGCCGTTTTCGGCACCGATTACCTGGAGCTGCTGGGTGTCCAGCCCGGCGGCGCGCGCACGGATGTGCTGGACTGGCCAGTTGGGCTGAATGGCCTGGTGTTCAAAACGTATGATGCCGACGCGACGTATGGTGACCTTCATGCCGGTGGACTGCCTGTATTGCCTGCCCAGGCGTTCTCCCGTCCTGTCGAGATGCCTGGAGGTGCCCAGGATGCTGCCTTCCGCACCGTACGGATCGAGCGGGATGCGGCGCCGGCAGGCCGCCTGTTCTTCTGTCAGCACCTCACGCCGTCCCTGGTATGGAACGGCGCTTGGCAGCGGCATGGCAATGGCGCGCTAGGCATCTTGCGCGTCATCATCGCCGCCGATGATCCGGCTGGCCCAGCCAGCCTGCTCAGCCGCATGTTTGGTTGGAACGCCGTGCCGCCGCGGGACGGTGGAGCCTCGATGGCTGCGGGGCTGGCGCAGGTGGACATCCTGACGCCCCATGCGCTGCAAGCGGAGTTCGGCGGCGCGGCTCCGGCGGCCGATGGCCGCAAGGCCTGGATGGCAGCGCTGACGCTGCGCACGGCGTCGCTGGACGCGGCTGCGGCGGCGCTTGCAGCCGGCGGCGTCCCGCACACGCACGGTCCCGCGGGAATCGTCGTGCCGGCATCGGAGCTGGGAGGCATGACGCTGGTGTTCCAGGACTAGGCCGGTGGATCGTCCGGCCCTGCTGGTGGCCAACGACCATAGCCGACGCGGCGCAGAGGTCGGCCCATTCATGGAGGCGCTGCAGCGCGGCGGGATGCGCCTGCGTCGGGAACCATGCCGGCGGCGGGAGGAGTTGCCGGCGCTGATACGAAGGTTGCGCGAGGAAGTCGGCGCCGTGATCCTGGCCGGTGGCGACGGCACCATGAGCGCCGCGGCGCCGGCCTTGCGGGATACTGGCCTGCCCCTGGGCATCCTGCCGCTGGGCACTGCGAACGATCTGGCCCGTACGCTCGCAATACCCACAGAGGCCGAAGGAGCCGCGGCGGTGATCCTGGCCGGGCACCAACGGCGGCTCGACCTCGGCTGCGTCAACGGCCACCCTTTCTTCAACGTCGCGAGCCTCGGGCTGAGCGTGACGATCACCCAGCGCCTGACCAAGGTGATGAAGCGCCGCTGGGGGCGCCTGGCCTATCCCATTGCGGCGGCGGGGGTAATCCTGCAAGCCCGGCGCTTCAGCGCCACCATACGCGTGGACGGGCGGGACATCGCCGTGAAGTCCATGCAGGTCGCGGTCGGCAACGGCCGGTATTACGGCGGCGGCATGGTGGTGGCCGATGCCGCGACGATAGATGACGGGCTGCTCGACGTTTACAGCCTGGAGCCGCGGGCGCGCTGGCGCCTGCTGTGGATGGCCCGCGCCTTCCGCGACGGGGAGCACGATTCGCTGGAAGAGGTCCGCACCATGCGCTGCCGCTCGCTGGATGTGCGTACCCGACGCCAGCGCCACGTCAGCGCCGATGGCGAGATCATCACCCGCACCCCAGCGCGCTTCACGCTGCTGCCCCGGGCCGTTACGGTGTTCGCGCCTCCGGAACAGCCCCGGGAACCGACTGAGTGATCGGGACGGTGCAGGCGCTGGACGCCTGGGTGAACGCGGCCTTGGCGCCGCTACGCCTTCCCTGGCCCTTGGCTGCCTTCGGGTGGTTGACCGACATGGCCGAGGAGTCGACGGCGGTCGTGGTGCTGGCCGTGTCGGCCGGACTGCTGGCGTCCAGCGGCCGGGGCCGGCTGGTGCTGCCGATGTGCGCGACGCTGGCACTGGCGGAGACGCTGACCTGGAGCCTGAAGTTCCTGGTCGGGCGAGTGCGTCCGGCGTTCCTGGACGGGTTCACTGCGGTGTCTCCGTCCTTTCCCAGCGCCCATGCGACAGTTGCGGCGTCGTTGTATGGGTTCCTGGGCCTGGCGGCCGCTGCGGGTCTGCCGGGCCAGCGGGGTGCGGTGCTCGCTGGGACGGCGGTGTTCGTCGGACTGATCGGGTTCAGCCGGTTGTTCCTCGGCTTGCACTACTTGTCCGACGTAGCTGCTGGATACCTGGCCGGCGTTACGGCGCTGTGGCTGGGATGGCGCTGGGCGCAGGCCCGGGCGTCACTGCCAGAAGCATGGACGTTAAGCGGGCCAGCCTCGAAAATGTCCTGAAACCAGGGTATCGTGCGACAAGGGGGCTGTTGCGGCGTCAGGAGTGATCAGCTGCATGTCATGGTCGAGAGATTGGGTGGTCTTATCCAGGAAGATCCGCAAGGTAGTGCTGTTGTTGCCGGTCATAGGCCCGGCTGCCTGCACGCCGCCAGCACCGCCCGTCCGGCTGAACCCTCCACAGGGGTTTACGCTGTCGCCGGTGCCGCCATCGCGGAAGGTCGTGCGTACGGCATCGGCGCCCCGACCCGCCAAGTTGTCGGCGGAGGCCCGGGAACAGCCCTGCGCGTCGCCGGCCCTGCAAGGACTGACGGCGCCGCGCAAGGCCGAACTGTTCCGGCAGTTCGCCGAGCTGGAAGGGAAGCCGGTCGGCGACGCCCCGGTTCCGGCCAGCCTGCCCGCCTGTCCGTCAGGCGGCCGGTAGCGTGATGGACGGCGGGATCGTGGACCAGCAGGGTTCGGACGGTGCAGCCGTCGCGGTCCCGTTTCCCGACTCCCCGGCGGCCCGGGTTAGGGCGTTCGTGGCGGTCGGCGGGCGGGCCGTCATTATTCTTTGTCCGTCCCGTACCATGCGGGCAGCGGTGCTGGATGGGGTGCTGGCGGCGCTGCCCGGCCAAGCGATGCGGGCCGGCAACCCGCTGGCTAGTCCGCTGACACTGCACCGGCTGATGTTCCAGCTTAGGGCGGGCGCGGCGGATTGCGATGACGACGGCCTGCTGGCGCGTCGGCTGGACGAGAAGTCGGACACGTCCGCACTGGCAGTGCTGGCGGTGGACGACGCGCAGACCTTGGCACCGGAGGCGCTTGCGGCGTTGGCGCAGGTGCCCAGCCCGGCTGCCGGGGAGCACTCGGGGCGGCTGTTGATCCTGGCGGGGCAACCTGATTTGCTGCTGGCTCTGTTCAAGCCCGGCCTGGACGCGCTGCACGACCCGGCAAACGCCCTGCTTGTGGATCTGGACGGCCTAGAGTCCGGCGCCGCTCAAGGCATCGAGGGCGCACCAGGCACGGCGGACACGCTGTCCAGGACGCCCCCGGACATGGGCGACGCTGTTCCGATACCAGGAGCGGCGGTGTCCGCATCGCCGGAACTGCCGCATCAGCCCGGCCGGCCCGCTCTCCGCCGGACGGTTTGGAGCCGCCTTGCGCGCCCGGTCTTGGCAGGCCTGGCCCTGAGTGCCGCGGCGTCGGTCGTGTTGGCGCTGTCTTGGGACAAGGTGCCGGCAGGACCGGGTTCATCGGGGCGCGTGGGGCTTGGTTCGTCGCCGTTGCCCGCGTCGCCACGTTCCCCGGTGCCTGTGCCTATGCAGGAACCGCCGCCGGCCCAGGCCCCCGTTCAGCCTTTTGCCCCGGTAACCCCCATCCCAGACACGCAGGGCGTCACACCCGTGCCGCGGCCGGCCGCAATGCCGTCCGATGCCGACCTGCGCCGGGGCTTCGACGCCTTCTTGGACCGGGCTGGGCGCGATACGGCCGGCCTCAGCCCATCCGGCCGTGCCGCGCTGTTCCGCGAATACCTGGACTGGCGCAGCAGGAGCGGGGCGCGGCCGGCACGCTGA
>CAXTDP010000360.1:0-6110 GCA_964242295.1 uncultured Acetobacteraceae bacterium
TGGCTGGCAGCCCGCATGGGGCGGGATGCCGCTCGGCCCGGGGCGGGACTCACAGGGTTCGATTCGCGGCAATCGCCGGCCTGGACGCCGGCGGGAACGTTGTAGCGGTCGGGGCTACGCTTGAGCTGACACGTAATTGGGTGGGCTTATGCGTCCATCGCGGCGTCGCCGGCCGGCTTTGCCGGGTCAGCCTCGGGACGGTGGAGGTTGCGCCATGGCCGCTGGGCTGTCGTGTCGTTGCGATCCTCGCGTTGACGGGCAGAAGTGGACCGGGCGGCCGAGCTATGGGCTGACATAAAGCCGCAACAACGGAGATTGCTATGCTTACCCTCGGTCCCATCGTGTTCGGGTCCTTTGAGGTCCCGCAAAGCATAACCCTGGGCGGACGGCAGCGGCTGGCAGTGCATCAATTGCCGGGTGGCGCGCGCGTGGTGGACGCCATGGGCGCCGACGATGGAGAGCTGGCCTGGTCCGGCATCTTGTCGGGGCCGGAGGCGCCAGTGCGGGCGCGGACGCTGGACCGATTGCGGCGTGCGGGGCTGGCGTGGCCACTGGCATGGGATGGATGGCGGTTCACAGTGATTGTGTCGCGGTTCGAGGCGGACAGCGCCGAGCCGTTTTGGATGCCATACCGGTTGTCGGCTTGCGTAGTGGCTGAGGGGGACTTGGCCCTGGCTGAGCTGCTCCCAACGCTGCCCACAGCAGCGGAGGCGGTGGCGCTGGGAGCTGGACCGGGGTTGGAGGATCGGTTGGCCCAGGCAGGCGCCGGGCTGGCTGGAACTGACCTGGCGGGGGTGCTGGCGGCGGCTGGGCAGACAGCGCGGCTGGCGACGGCTCGGGCGTTCCAGGGCGCTTTGGAGGCGGCATGAGGATCATCACGGTGGCTGGGGGCGACCTGTTCCGGCTGGCGCTGGAGCAGTTGGGCGACGCGACGCAGTGGAATCGGATTGCGGCGCTGAATGGGCTGTATGACCCGGTGCTGGTTGGCTTGCAGACGTTGCAGTTGCCGGAGCAGGACGCGGGCGCAGGGGGCGGGATTGCCCGTTTTCCTGCTTGACGGCGGTTCGGCAGCCCCGGCTGCAGGTGCTGGCGGACGGGGCGGCCTTGCCCGGGGCAGTATCGGCGGAGGTCCATAGCAACAACCACCTGGCGACGGACCGGTTCCGGGTGCGACTTGCAGCGCGAGGACTGGATCCAACTGTCCTGAGCGGCCGATTGGACGTGCAGGTTGGGCTGGATGGGGTGTGGAGCAGCCTGTTGCTGGGGACGGCGGACAGCGTGCATTTCGATCCGATCCGGGGGACGCTGGATGTGGAAGGACGGGACCTGTCGGCGGCGCTGGTCGAGGCCCGGGTGGACGAGACCTTCGCCAACCGGACCAGCAGCGAGGTAGCGGAGCTGCTGGCGGCCCGGCATGGGCTGGAGGCGGACGTCACGGCGACGAGCGTGAACATTGGGCGGCTGTACGGGAGCGACCGGGAGCAGTTGACGATGGGGCAGTTCGCTCGGGCGGCTACGGAATGGGACCTGCTGGCGGCACTGGCGCGGCAGGAAGGGTTCGACCTGTTCATGGATGGATCCCGGCTGCATTTCGGGCCTTCGGGCGGGGCTGATCCCGTGGTGCTGCCGGTTGGAGGTTGCGTTTCGATGGAAATGGAGCACCGGCTGGCGCTGGCGGATGTGCAGGTTCAGGTGCGGAGCTGGGGGACGCGGGCTGGAACGGCGGTGAGCGCGACGGCGGGGGCCGGGTCGCGGCGGCACGGGGTGGTGCGGCCGAACCTACCGCAGGACGAGGCTCAGAAGTTGGCGGAGCAGACGCTGGCGGACCTGCGGCGGCACGAGTGGGCGGCGCATGTGGTGATGCCTGGCGAGCTGGCGTTGACTGCTCGGAGCAGGGTGCAGGTGCAGGGGCGGGTTGGGACCAGGTGTTCGCGGTGGCGGAAATTGGTCGGCAGTTGGATGTGCGGCGTGGGTTTTCACAGCGGTTGATGCTGCAAGGCTTGCCAAGCGGGGAGGCGGGGGGTGGACAAGCTGCTTAATGCGATCAAGGGGCACACGGCGGCGCAGGGCGCGGCGGTGGGGCAGCCTCGGTTTGGGGTGGTGACGTCGGTGGACCCTCAGGCAGGGACGGCCCGGGTGCAGTTGCAGCCGGAGGGGGTTTTGACGGGGTGGCTGCCGTTGCTCAGTCCCTGGGTGGGATCGGGGTGGGGATTGAGCTGCCCGCCGTCGCCAGGGGACCAGGTGCTGGTGCTGCCTCAGGAAGGGGATGCGGAGCATGGAGTCATTGTTGGGCGGACCTGGAGCGACAGTTCACGAGGGCCGGCGACGCCGGCGGGAGAGCTTTGGCTGACGCATCGGAGCGGCTCTTGGGTGCGGCTGCTGAACGATGGGACGGTTTCGGTGAAGGGGGACCTTCATGTGGACGGGGACGTATTTGACCGGCATGGGTCGCTGGACCAGTTGCGGCAGCATTACGACGCGCATCGGCACCGGGATTCCCGGGGCGGAATGACCGATGTGGCGGATGTGCAGGATTGATTTTGCTGACTGCAAAACTGGCTGTTTGAGGGCTGGACGGTGATGGGGCGGCGCTTGCCTTTCCCTTACCCCGGCCCTCTCCCGGAGGGAGAGGGAGAGAATGTCTGATCTTCATCATTCTTGGGGCGGCGACCTGTCCGCCGGGCTAACGGGTGACATTGCGGTCGTATCCGGCCCGGCGCTCGGGACCGAGCGGGTGCTGCGGCGGTTGCTGACCAATCCTGGGGATTACCTGTGGCAGCCGGGGTATGGCGCCGGGCTGGCGCGGTTCGTTGGACAGCCGGCGGACCCGGCGGCGATACGTGCGCTCGTGCGACAGCAGATGCTGCAAGAGGCGGCGGTGGCGCCGGACCCTGAGCCTGTCATCGAGGTGCAGTCCGATCCAGGGGGCACCTTGTCCGTCCAGGTCCGCTATGCCGACGCCGAGACGGCAGCGGCGCGGACCATTGCACTCCAGATACCGGGATAGACCCTCATGCAGCTTCCCTTGCAGGATTTTGCCGCGCTCGTACGGACGCAGGCCGCGGCGGTGCGCGGCGGTGCGGCGGGGCTGATTGACCTGTCGGTCGGGTCGGTGTTGCGGGCGGTGCTGGAGGCCAATGCCTCCGTCGGGCTTTGGGTGCAGTGGCTGATCGTGCAGGTGCTGGCGACGACACGGGCGGCGACCAGCTCTGGCGTGGACCTGGATACTTGGGTTGGGGACTTTGGTGTGCAGCGGCTGCCGGGCACGTCCGCGCATGGACAGGTGCGGCTGGGGCGGGGAGTGCCGGGGCTGGCGGCGGTGGTGCCAATAGGGGCGCTGGTGCGGACGGCGGGTCCCGGAGCGCTGACATTCCTAGTGGCGGCTGATCCCGGGCACCCAGCCTGGACCGGGGCGGGGTATGCCCTGGCGGCGACGGCTACGGACGTGACGGTGCCGGTGCTGGCGGCGCGGGCGGGTGCTGCCGGGAATGTGCGGCCGACAGCCATCGTGCAGTTGGCAACCGCAATACCTGGAGTGGATTGGGTGACGAACGATGCGGCGCTGCTGGGCGGCGTGGACGCGGAAAGCGACACGGCGCTGCGGACGCGGTTCGGCGGGTTCATTGATAGCCGGACGCGGGCGACGCCTGGGGCAGTGGCCTGGGCCGTGGGGTCGTTGCAGGCGGGGCTGTCGGTCTCCATAGCGGAGCGGGTGGACACAGCGGGACGGGAGCGGCCGGGGCACTTCACGGTGACGGTGGATGATGGCACTGGGCTGCCAGAGCCGGCGCTGCTGGCGGCGGCAGGGGTGGCCATCGAGGCGGTGCGTCCGGTGGGGAGCACCTACTCGGTGCGCGGGCCGCTGGTGCTGCGGACGAATGTGCAGCTGATCGTGCATGGGCCTGCAGGGGGCGGACCGGTGCAGGCGGCAGTGATCGGGTTCATGGCTGGGTTGCCGACCGGGGCCGGACTTGCGCGGTCGCGGCTGGTGCAGGTGGCGCATGATGCGGACCCAACTGTTGTGAGCGTGCTGGATGTGACCATTAATGGGCTGGCAGCGGACGTGGTTGTGCCGGTGAATGGGCTGGTGCGGCCGGGGACGGTTGCGGTGATACTGCAATGAAGGGCGATGTGGCTGACGTCGTCGGACGACTGCGGCTGGCGCTGCCGCGGCGTTGGTTCGGAGATACGGTGCCGGTGCTGAACTCGCTGCTGGCGGGTTTGGCGTCGGGATGGGCGGGACTGCATGCGCTGTTGCAGGAGGTGCGGCGGCAGTCGCGGCTGGCGACGGCGACCGAGCAGTTCTTGGACTTGGCAGCGGCGGACCTGTTCGGCGGCGGGCTGCCGCGGCGGACTGGGGAAGGGGATGATGACTTCCGGGCGCGGATCGGGCGGGCGTTGCGGCGGGAGCGGGCCACTCGGGCCGGGCTGGTTGACGCGGTGGCGGAGGCGGGCAGCGTAGCGAGGGTGTTCGAGCCGGCGCGACCGACCGATACTGGGGTTTATGGCGGGCCGGGGCTGGCTTGGGGCGTGGCGGGCGGCTGGGGATCGCTGGCGATGCCGCTGGAGTGTCTGGTGATATTGCAGCCAGATAGTCCGGAGGCTCGGGCGGCGTTGGTGGCGGCGCTGCCGGCGGGCGGAGTGGCCTGGATGCGTGGCGGGTAGCTGATTTTCTGCTCTTGAGCGCGCCCAGGCCAGCAGCACCTCGATCGCCTCTGCGGAGCAGACTAGCCGCTTCCTGCGGCTTCCTGATGCATCCCAACGTACAAGGTGCCGCCCTTGCGGAGTTTTTGGAGCAACTTCAAAGGTTCCTGAAAAGGGACGATCAGCATCTTGGCGTCCAACGCGATATCTTTGGCCACCAAGGTTTCGCCATCGTCCGCCTTGAGCAGCACGGGATAGGCGCTGCCCTCGGTCAGCCTGGCTTCTGGCCTTTCCACGGCAAAGACATCCTTTTTGCCCCCGTCACGTGCGAAGTCGACAGCGACCTCATCGCCGAACAAGAATGCGGTGCGGGCCACATAACGGCTGTCGGCGTCGCGCCGGTCTGAAATCATCCAGCCACTGACCTTGGCAGGACCTTCGGGCGCTTGCGCTGAGGCAGCTAAATGGGTGGCACAAGCAGTCATCATAGTGGGAACAGCACGCATTCGACCCTCCATGGTCGCGTGATCCTACGCTCGTCGCAACGAAATACATCATCAGGTAAGGAGGCCGATTTGGACCGACAGATCGTATATCCCGGCTCCATTCCGCTCGACACCGACCTGCTGTTGGTGCAGCGCCATGCGATGACGGCATGGGGGGCGTTGGCACAGGCGGTGCTGGGGACCCAGCCGGTGGCGGACGGACTGGCGTGCACGCCGGCGGCTTCGGGCTATGGCGTCGTGGTCGGGCCTGGGACGCTGCTGGGCGTTGCGGCGGCGGATGCGACGCCGTTCGGCTCGCTGGGGGCAGACCCGGCGCTGCTGGTGCAGGCGGGAGTCAACCGGGACCCGGTGGCGCTGACGCTGGGCGGACCGCCGGACGGGGACCATGCGCTGTGCTGGCTGGTACAGGCGATGCTGGATCTGCACGACGCTGGGCCAGTGGCTCTGCCGTATTGGAGTGCGGCCAACCCAGCGGTGCCGTGGAGTGGGCCGGGCAATGGCGGACAGGCGCAGAACACCCAGCGGGTGGTGCGCATCGCTTTGCAGGCGAAGGCTGGTGCGCCGCAGGTGCAAGTTGATCCGCAGCCGCCGGCGGCAGATCCCGGCTGGGTCGGGCTTTGGACGGTCATGACCTACTTCGGACGGCCGCAGACGACGCAGACCGACATACGGGCGCTGCCGGGTGGGGCGTTGCTGCAGTGGAGGCTGCCGCAACTCAGCCCTGGGTTCTGCCGGCAGGAGGCATTTGGCAGCAGCACGCTCTGGCGGGTGCCGGACGGGGTAGTGCGCGTGCGGGTGCGTGTGGTTGGCGGCGGTGGCGGTGGCGGTGGCGGCGACACGGATTATGCCGGCGGTGGTGGCGGGGCGGGCGGCTATGGCGAGGCGATCATTGCGGTCCAGCCCGGTGCGGTCATCCCGCTGCAGGTCGGGCAGGGTGGCGCAGGCGGCGCGCCTCGGGTG
>CAXTDP010000361.1:0-6069 GCA_964242295.1 uncultured Acetobacteraceae bacterium
GATGCGTTCGACGGCCACGACGCCCGGCGCGAGCGGGGCGCCGGGCAGCAAGGTGGTGCGGGCGATCACCACCTCGTCGTCGGGGTGCAGGGCGATGGTGGGGGTCATGGGATAGGTCCTATTCGCGGGCAGCCTTTACGGCGGCGCGGGCGGCGCCGAGCATCAGGCCGCTGTCGTTGCCGAGCGTCACCAGGTTGAAGCCCATCGCGATCATCCGCTTGGCGTAGGCCGGGGTGAGGCAGTGGACGCAGGCCCGCAGGCCGCGCTTCTTGGTGGCGTCCAGGATCTTTTTGTAGATGTCCATGATGACCGGTTCTTCCCGGTCCAGGACTGGGATCAGGCCCATGGAGAAGCCGAGGTCGCTGGGGCCGATATACACGGCGTCAATGCCGGGCACGTCCAGGATGGCGTCGAGGTTGTCCACGGCCTCCTGGGTTTCAATCATCGGCAGGCACAGGATTTCCTGGTTGGCGGTGGACTGGTAGGCGGTGCCGACACCGTAGATGCCGGCGCGGATGGGTCCGTTGCTGCGCTTGCCGGCGGGCGGGTAGCGGCAATAGGACACGAAGGCCTCGGCCTCGGCCTTGGTGTTGATCATCGGGCAGATGACGCCGTAGGCGCCGGCGTCGAGCACCTTGCCGACGATGCCGGGCTCGTTCCACGGCACGCGCACCATCGGCAGCACGGGGTGGGACTGCATGGCCTGGAAGCAGGCGACCATCGTTTGGTAGTCCTGCACGCCGTGCTGCAGGTCCACGGTGACGCTGTCCCAGCCGCCCTGGGCCATCACCTCGGCGGAGAAGCCGCTGGGGATGGCGAGCCATCCGTTGATGGCGGGCTTGCCGTCGTCCCATAGCTGCTTGAGCCTGTTTGCCACTGATCGCTCCCTCGGATGTTGGGTCCAGGCTAGGCCCGGCTCCCCGGGAGCGTCAAACTGGCGGCGTCGAACGGAGGGTGCCGAACGGGGTGGGCCAAGCGGGGGACGTCGGACTGGCAGCCGCCCCGTAAACGATTTCGTAAGCCTTTGGCACGAGAGTCCGACTGCAAAAGGCAGCGCAGGAGCCGACGCCAGATGTATGGATGTGCAACGGTAGATTACGCCCCGATGGCTCCCAGCGGCGTTGGCCGCGCGCGGGCCGTGCGGGTGATGAACGTGCTGTATGTCAGCTTCACCGAGCAGGCCGTCCGGCCCTACCTCGACCCGTCCACGCGCTACCGCTGCTTCCACGCGGTGGAAGCGGCGCGGACGCTGGGCCATCGGGCCTTCATCGCGACCCAGGCGGCGCTGCGAACCACCGACCCGGCGCTGTTCGACCTGGTCGTGGTCCACCGGCCCGCCGCCACGCCGGAGCTGGTGCGCTTCGTGCGCGCCGGCCAGGCTGCCGGGACCCGGCTGGTGGCGGACTATGACGACCTGATCTTCGATGCCGCCTATGCCGAGGCGTCCGCCATGTCCGCCTCGTCGTGGGACCTCCCGGCCTTGTTCGAGACGTTCAAAAGCAACAAGGACGCGCTGCGGCTGTTCACCGAGTTCACGGTGGCGACCGCGGCCATGCGCGACCGCATCCTGGAGCTGCATCCTGGCGCCGCGGTGCAGGTGCTGCCCAACGCGGTGGCCCCATCGCTGTGGTCCATGATCGCCAGCCGCAGCTATCAGCAGCAAACGGACCGGCCCTACATCGGTTATTTCCCTGGTGAGGCCGCCCATGGCAGCGACCTGGCCATCGCCGCCGCCGGGGTGGCGAAGCTGTGCCGCAGCCGCCATATCCCGTTGCGGATCGTCGGCCCAACCCAGGCCACCCCGGGCGCCCTGCGCGGTGTCGAGGTGGAGCGGACGGAGGCGCTGCCGTTCAGCGACATGTTCGACGCTTTGTGCAAGTGCCGGGTGGTGATCGCGCCGTTCAAGTCGTCGCCGCTCAACCGCGCACGGCCGCAGACGGGGCTGCTGGAGGCGTTGCTGTCCTGCACGGCGTACGTCGCGACGGCCAGCCCGGAGACGGCGCGGCATCGGGATGGCCTGGCGGCGGCGGCGGTGTCGCTGGTGGACGACGCCGGGGATTGGGCGGCGGCGCTGGAGGAGCGGTGGGACGGCTTCGACCTGGCCGGCGCCACCCGGGTGCGGGACGCCCTGGTGCGGCAGTTCGGCGCCGTGCGGGTTTATGAGCCGTTGTTCGGCGCTGGCTGATGCTCCGCATCGCCGTCCTGCTGGAGCCGCTGCTCACGTGCAGCAATCCGCAGTCCCTTGCTGGGATCGCCGGACAGCTATGCGGGATGCTGCTGCGGGAGGACGGCGGCCAGGCCCTGGGCGACATGCGTATCATCTGCGGCGCGCCGGCGGCGGCGCAGTTGGCGGCCAGGGTGCCGGCTGCACGGCCCTATTTGATCCAGCCTGCGACCGCTGTGCAGGCGGCCTTCGTGGCGCTGGCGGCGGGCTGGACCACCCGGGGCCAGCGGGAGTGGTCGGCCATCCAGGCCGGCAGCGCCGGGCATTCCCGTTTGTATGAGGCCGTGCTGCTGTCGGCGCGCGCCGCCTACCCCTTTGACGTGCTGGCATACTGGGGCACGAACGAAACCCTGCGGTCGGTGGCGGCGCGCATGGGCATCCCGATGCTGTGGGCGGAACGCGGGCTGCGTCAGCCGTTTGCGGCGCTCTGCCTTGGCCCGCACGGGGTGCCTGCGGCCCGCGGCTGCGCGCCAGTTGCGGCGGCGCTGGATGCAGGCGCAGGCTTGCCGGGCGTGTCGCTGGAAACCGGGGCCGGCGGGCTGACGGCGTATGAAGCGGCGCTGATGCTGCCCGCCGTGGAGCCTGAAGACCTGGCCGCTCTGCTGCGGTTCACCAGCGGGCAGCGCCGGGTCGTGCTGCTGGCCGTGCCGTTCACGGACGATGCCGGCGCGCGGACGTCCGGCAACGGCTGGTCGTGCAGCGCCATGACCGAGGCGGTGCTGGAAGCCCAGGCAGGCCCCGGGACGGTGTTCGTCCTGCGGCCGCATCCGGCCGGGAACCCTGCGCCCCACGGTCGTGGCGTCCCAGGCACCGCGTGGAGCTTCCTGGCGGACCGGTCCGACGTGATGGTGTTCGACTCGCCGGCGGAGGGCGCCCACTTGGCGTGCATGGCCAGTGCGACCGAGATCGTGTGCATCAACAGCACGGTCGGTATCGAGGGGGCGCTGATGGGCAAGCCCGTCCGCATCCTGGGCCAACCTTCCCTCGCGCCGCCGAATGGGTCGTTTCCTGGCCTGCATGGCCCGGCGCCGCATATCCCGGATGGGGTGCTGCGCCACCTGCTGACTGGCCGTCACATCCCCGAGGACCGGTTCTGGACCCTGGCCTGCTGGCGCCAGGCGGCCGCGGGCCTGCCCGGCATCGCCGGGACCGGGGGGCCGCCGGTATGCCTGCCGACTGCGGAGGTCCGGGTGCTTGGCCGCACGCGCATCGCCGGCGGCACCTTGTGGGTGGATGGGATCGGCGGGTTGCCCCTGCTTGCCGATCCTGGCGACGGCAGCGTGGACGCCGTCGTGCTGGAGCACGATGACGGTGGCGTGCTGGAGCATGATGACGGTGGCGTGCTGGAGCATGATGACGGTGGCGTGCTGGGGCATGATGACGCTGCCGTGCGGGGGCATGGTGGGCCAGGCGGCATGCTGCACGTCACGGGATGGGGCGTGGACCCGGGGACGGGCACGATCCTGGCCGGGGTGCTGGTGACGGCCGGAACCGGGTCGGTTTGGTCCGGCGCCTGCGTGCGCCGTGCCGATGTGGCGCTGCACGGCTGCGATCCCGTCCGGCTTGCATCCGGTTTCGGCCTGCGCGTTCCGTTGTCCCAGCTTGGTGGCACGGGGGACGGGCTGGTGCGGGTGTTCGGCGTGACGACCGCCGGGCACTGCGTCCGGCTGCTGCCGGATTGGGAGTTCGATCCCGCGGCTGGCGGGTTCGTGCGCGTCCCGGTTGAGACGGCGGCAGTGGCGGCGCTTGCCTGACGCATGCTGCCGTGCGTACGGCGCGGGATGACGCGGACGGGGGCGATGCGGTAGGATGCGTTCTCCATCCAGGACACCACGCCCATGGCACGCCCCGTTGACGCCGTCATTGCCCAGGCCCGCGCAAGCCTTGGCGACCGCATCACCACCAACGCCGCCCTGCGCGAGCAGCATTCGCACGGGGAGGACACCCAGCCCCACGTCCTGCCCGACGCCGTCGCCTTCATCGAGCGGGCCGAGGAAGCCGCAGAGGTCCTGAGGCTGTGCCACCAGCACGGTGTTCCCGTCGTGCCGTTCGGCGCTGGCACCAGCCTGGAGGGGCATGTCACCCCCGTGCGCGGCGGCATCAGCCTGGACCTGTCGCGGATGAACCAGGTGCTGGAGGTGAATGCCGCCGACATGGACTGCCGCGTGCAGCCCGGCGTCACCCGGCAGCAGCTTAATGGGCACCTGCGCGACCAGGGCCTGTTCTTCCCGGTGGACCCCGGCAGCGAGTGCAGCATCGGCGGCATGTGCGCCACCCGGGCCAGCGGCACCGCCGCCGTGCGCTACGGCACCATCCGGGAGAACGTCATGGGGCTGCAGGTCGCGCTTGCTGATGGCCGGCTGATCCGCACGGGCGGGCGGGTACGCAAGTCGGCCACCGGCTATGACCTGACCCACCTGATGATCGGCAGCGAGGGCACGCTGGGCGTCATCACCGAGGTCACGCTTCGCCTGCATGGCATTCCCGAGGCGATGAGCGCCGCGGTGTGCCAGTTCGACGAGCTGGGCGGCGCGGTGGAGAGCGTCGTCGCCATCTTGCAGGCCGGCATCCCCGTTGCCCGGATCGAGCTGCTGGACGACGTGCAGATGGGGGCCTCCATCGCCTACTCGAAGCTTGCGGGATACCTGCCCCGGCCTACCCTGCTGCTGGAGTTTCACGGCACGCCGGCCGGCGTCGCCGAGCAGGCTTCCGCCGCCGAGGAGATCACCGCAGGTTATGGCGCGGACGGCTTCCAGTGGGCGACGGACGCCGCCGAGCGCAACCGGCTGTGGAAGGCACGGCATGACGGCTACTGGGCGGCGCTGGCCCTGCGTCCCGGCTGGAAGGGGATCGCGACGGACGCCATCGTGCCGATCAGCCGGCTCGCCGAGCTGATCGTGGGTGCGAAGGAGGACATCGCGGCGTCCGGCCTTGTGGCTCCCATCGTCGGCCATGTCGGCGACGGCAATTTCCATACCGTGATCCTGGTGCCGCCGGAAGCCGGCGGGCTGGACCGGGCGTGGGAGCTGGACAAGAAGATCGTCGCCCGGGCGCTGGGGCTGGGCGGGTCGTGCAGCGGGGAGCACGGCGTCGGCATCGGCAAGCGCGAGTTCCTGGATGCCGAGCACGGGGCAGAGACGCTGGCGGTGATGCGCCAGATCAAGACGGCGCTGGACCCGCGCGGGATCATGAACCCGGGGAAGATGTTCCTGAACTAGGGCGTGGCTGTCCGGCGAGGGCGTCTGCAGCCGCGGCGGCGCTGCTGAGGAAATAGGGCCTGAGCGTCACCCGAAGTCGCATCCAGACGCCCGATCTCGTTGCCATGATGATGCGCGCACCGCGCGGTTGATCTGGTGGCGGAGTCAGGGTTGGCGGCTTGTTCACGGTGGTTGCAGGTCGCTGGGCTTGGTCTCATGGGCGCTTGGAGGCTGTCTGGATTACCGCCGAAGCGGCGCGTCTGAAGTCGCCATCAGCGTCGGCTGGCTTCATGGGCAGGCACGACGGACGGACGCTACGTGAGGGTCGGTTTTGCGGTGACCGGCTGCACCGGCGCCTTGAGACGCAGCAGCGCCAGGAAGGACATACCGGTCAACGTGCTGGATAGTAGGAGCGCCGCAAGCGGCCCGGTCCGGTCCGGCACCAGGCCGAACAGCAGCGGCGCCCCGCCTTGGAGAACGCGGGCAGGTGCGGCGATGAGGCCGGTCCGCAGGCCCAAGCCGGCCGGGCCGAACAAGGTGGGCGGCAGCGTGCCCCGCGCGATGGTCAGCATCCCGTTGCCGCCGCCATGCAGCAGCACGAAGGGGATGGCGGCCGACGCCCCCACCACGGCCAGCAGGACGGCGCCG
>CAXTDP010000362.1:0-6049 GCA_964242295.1 uncultured Acetobacteraceae bacterium
GGGGAGGGCGCCTGGACCGGCACGGTGTCGCATGCCGAGCACCTCGGCGCCGACACCATGCTGTATGTCGATGTCCCTGGGGTTGGGATGCTGACGGCACGGGTTCCGGGCGAGGTCAGCCATGATGTCGGCGACAGGGTTGGGCTGACGCCGCGGGATGGCCGGGTTCATCGGTTCGATGGTGATGGGAGGGCGGTTGCGGGCTAATTGGGTGCATGCCGCGGGATCAGCCGCGCGCGGCAGCGAGTGCCTTTCCTGCACATTCCGTTCAATTCTGCCGCAGTGCCCAAACGGCGATGCGTCCGGGTCGTTCGTCCCTCCGCAAGCCTGTGGAGAGCGGCATGAGCGACACCAAGCCAAGCGGGATAGACGTCGGCCGGGTTGAAGGCGGCCGCATCGTCTTCCCCGAGTGGAAAGGCGAGGCGGACCGGCCTTCCCCGCCGCTCGCGGCTTATATGCCACCCGGCGAACGCGTCGGTTTCGCGGTTGCAGGGCTTGGCCGCCTCAGCCTCGAACAGATCATGCCGGCGTTCGGCGAAGCTAAGCGGGCGAAGGTCACCGCACTCGTCTCGAACACGCCGGACAAGGCCCGGGTCGTGGCCGCGCAGTACGGTATCCCGCAAAGTAGCGTCTACAGCTACGACGATTGGCACCGGCTGGCTGGAAATGACCAGGTGGCTGCAGTCTATGTCGTGACGCCGAACGCGCTGCATCTTGAGCACGTCACCGCCGCGGCAGGCGCCGGCAAGCACGTCCTTTGCGAGAAGCCGATGGCGACCAACTCGGCCGAGGCAAGGATGATGGTGGCAGCCTGCGAGGCCGCCGGCGTGAAGCTGATGGTTGCCTACCGGTGCCAGTACGAGCCGTATAACCGCCGGGCCATAGACCTGGTGCGGTCAGGCCGTTACGGCACCGTGCGCATCATCGAAGCTTGCAACACTCAGGTGCAGGGTCCGGCCGACCAGTGGCGGATGAAGGGCGCGCTGGCCGGCGGCGGAGCGCTGCCGGACATCGGCCTGTATTGCCTGAACGGCGCGCGCGCCTATACCGGCGAGGAACCTGTCGAGGTGTTCGCGCGGGTTTGGAACCCCCCCGGCGATGACCGGTTCGCCAGCGTCGAGGACACGATCGCCTTCATGCTGCGGTTTCCCTCAGGTGCGATTGCCCAATGCTCCAGCAGCTATACGGCCCATGAATCGAAGGATATGCGGGTCCGGCTTGGCGAGGCGTGGCTCGATGTCGCGAACGCCTTCGCCTATCGCGGGCAGTCGCTGCGGATTGCCCGGCGGATCGGTGACGAGGAGGCCATCGAAAGCCCTGCCATCGCGGCCAAAAATCAGTTCACGCTCGAGATAGACCACTTCGCAGAATGCGTGCTGACTGGCCGGCGCCCCCGTACTCCCGGTGAGGAGGGCGTCCAGGACCACGTCGTCATGGAAGCCATCTACGAATCGAGTCGCACGGGACAACCGGTGACCTTGCCGCTGGTCGGGCGCCTCGACGCGTTCCGCGGCCCGGCCCTGCAGGACTGAGGACAACGCCAATGCAAGCATTGTTCTTCGGCTTGGCGTTCCTCGTTGGCCTCAGCAACCCGTTGCAGTCCGCGGCCAACGCAGCGCTCAACAAGGGCTTGGGCCAGCCGCTGATATCGGCGGTGGTGGTCTATGCAGTCGCCATCGCCGGCCTGCTGGCGTGCGCCGGGATCGCCATGGTGTCGGGCGTGCCGCTCACGGGGTTCGGTCAGCTCCGGACAGTTCCGTGGTGGGCGTTCGTGGGCGGGCTCTGCCAATTGACGTTCACGCTGGCGGCGGCGGTCAGCACGCAGAAGATGGGCTCGGCAGCATTCACCGTGACGGTGCTGGTGGTCGCCGTGGTGCTCTCGATCGTGCTCGACGCGAACGGGCTGATGGGCTTGCCGATGCGGGAGGCAAGTTGGTCTCGCTTGCTCGGTGCAGCACTGGCAGTCGCGGGCGTTGCCCTGGTGTCGTAATTCTGACCGGGGCGCCGGCCACATCGTTTGCCGCACCAGGCATGTGCGTATCTGGGGCGCTGCACGGCACCCTTGCAAGCACGGTGGTGTTGTCCATGACGCAAGCCGTTCCGCGTGGTCCTGCTCAGGAAGCACATCGGCGCAGGTTCTAGAAGCGGATCTGACCCCGGAGCGCCACGGCGTCCAGCCGCCGTGGCGCGGCAACGGCGGTGACGTCGGCGTGCTGATACTGCAGGGTGAACTTCAGGGGATCGAGCGGATACCAACTCACTCCTGCCGCCCAGACGGCCTGGCGGCCGCCGCGGAAATCGGCGTCGCTTAAGTCCGCGGCCGAAAACCGGGCAGCGATCTCGACCGCACCCCACCGGCCCGCCAACGGATTGAAGCCTTCGGCCGGCGACGGGCTGCCCCAGGCGGCGATCTTGGGCTTCCACTGCCGCGGATGGCCCAGCAGGGTGTAAGCTGCCTGGATATACTCGCCCGAAAAGAACAGGTCGCGCCCCGCGGCGCCGCTGCGGTCGGTGCGCAGGCCATACCACTCGGCCTGCACCCATAACCTGTTCCAGGACAGCCCGGCCTCGAAGCCGCCCATCCGGGCGCCGGTTGCGTTCAGCGAACCGGTCGAGAGTGAGGCGTCAACCGTATCTATCTGCAGTTCCGGCTGGTCGGAGAAGCTCAGCACGTGCTGGCCATCGCCGCCGCGGGGCACTTGATAAAGCCAAGCGCCCGACGCCCCCAGATGCAGCGAGACAGTGTCAGTCTTGATGGCAAGACCTGCGACCCGGCCCAGGACCGCGCGCTGGTCGCTCCCCGCGCCCGGGCCGTTGGTGCCGCCGGTGAGGAACGCGGCGGCGAACCAGCGGTCGCCGTTGGCGCCGACCTGGGCGCCGGTGCGGCCTGCACCGGCCACGAGGCCGCCTACGATGTTGACGATGCTGGCGCGCTCAAGGAACAGGATGTCGGCGGCAGATTGCGCGTATTCGAGGGTGAAGGCAGGCTTGAAGATGCCGGCGCGGACGACGAACGGGTCGAGGCCGGTATAGGCGATGTCGGCCTCGAAGAACCTTGAGTTGCTGCCGGGTGCGCCGCCGAAGTCATAGACGACGCCGACCTCGACCTGGTTGGCGATGGTCGCCTCCGCTCCCACGCGGGCGCGCCGCGTGTTGAACCCGGTAGCCTGGCCGCCGTCCCGGTTCTGGTTGAACGTCCCGCCCTCGTCCAGTTGCAGCAGCAGGTAAGGCTTGAGATCAATGGGACCGACGCGAACACCCGGGGTTTCTGCGTGGGCGGCAGCGGGCGGGACAGCGGCGGCAAGCAACGAGAGCATAGCCGTGTGGCGCAACGCCGCAGGCGGTCTGATCATAGATATCCTTGGCTCAGGAGGCACGTCAACGAACCGTTGGGGAAACGGTTGCCGCTCTTCCACCAGCGTGGACGCGTCAACGTGACCCCTAAAACGCAGGTGCGAGACGGCGGACGGCGGCGTTCCGGCTGAACCAATCAATCCCGGGGCCGGTGACATGGATGCGGGTGAGCCGCATGCCGTGGGCCAGGACGACTGTCCGCTGCCGAGGTCAGACCTACAGCGAAACAACAAGGTTTGGCGGGCGCAGAATGAATTTCGGGGGCTGCAACGCTTCCATGACCGCTGTCCGCCGTGGCCGGTCATCCCTCAGGGCAACCGGCATGACCGGCTGCATCCGGAAGTCATATGGACGGCGCGGCCTTGCTGGCGCTGCCGCCCGCGCTGCCCAACCGGGTCGCCCGGTCCGCGTTCAACGCGCCATCCGGCATCCGCCCTCCCGCCAGCGCCTCCACCTGCCGGACCGTGTCGAACGCTTGATGCTCAGCCGCCTCCGGCGTCAGCCCGGCGATGTGCGGCGTCGCGATCACGTCCGGGCGGCCTGACAGCATGAAGGACGGCTTCTGGTCCTGCGCCCGGCCCACATCCAGCGCGGCGCCGCCTAGTTGCCCGGCGTCCAGCGCGTCCTGCAGCGCCGCCTCGTCCACCAGCCCGCCGCGGGACAGGTTGATGAAGTAGGCGCCGCGCTTCATACGGGCAAAGGCGCCGGCGTTCATCAGGTTCTCGGTTTCGGCGGTGGCCAGCGCCAGGCAGACCACGAAGTCCGAGCGGGTCAGCAGGTCGTCCATTGGAACCTGCTGCAGCCCCGGGTCGTCCACCGTGGCATAGGGATCTGTCACCAGCACCTGCATCTCCAGCGCCACGGCCAGCGCTGCCAGCCGCCGCCCGATGGCGCCGTAGCCGATGATCCCCAGCGTCGCGCCCGCCAACTGCCGTCCCATCCGCGGCACCGGGTCCAGTCCGGCGCGATAATCCACCACGGCCCGCGACACGTTGCGGCCCAGGTCCACCATGAAGCCCAGCGCCAGCTCCGCCACCGCCGGCACGAAGCCCGGCGTCGCCCGCGTCACCAGCACGCCGTGCCGTGACGCGGCCTCCAGGTCAATCGTGCTGACATCCACCGCCACCCGGCATACCGCAACCAGGCCGGGCAGGGCGGCGAACACCTCCGCCGGCACCGGCACCTGGCGGTCGGCGACGATCACGTCCACCCCGGCCGCCGCCTCCACCAGCGCGTCGGTGCTGTCCAGCACCCGGCCATGCGGGTTCAGCCGCACCTCCCCATGCCCGCGCAGGCCAGCCAGGGCGCGGTCCCCATAGTAGTTTGCGAGCATGTGCGGCGTGTGGGTCAGCAGGATGCGGAGCATGGCGGCACACTGGCAGGAATGCCGGTTGAACGCACGCGCCCCGCCGGGTCGTAGGCTCGCCAGAAAAGGCCGGCGCCAACCGGCATCAGGGGAAGTCGTCAACCGGGCTGGGGTTGCGGCCGGCGTCGTCGGTGGTGACGGTGTTGGCGAACTGGGTGGGAAGGCCGGTCGTTTCGGCGATGACCCATACGCCGGCCCCTGGACCCCGCGCAACGGCGACCACGCCACCGAGGTCGGTTGCGCCGATGCCCGGGGCGGCTGGCGGGCTGGTCTGGGCTTCGGCGGCAACGAGCGCCAGCGCCAGACGATGCCTCTTCCGGATCAGGGGCCTGCGGCCGGCTCCGGCAACGCCTCGCGCATGCGTTGGGGGCGGATCAGCCGGTCGTCGGGGCGTCCGGAATGGAGAGGAACGCCTGGACGACGTGCTGCAGCACCTTATGGCTGCGGCTGACGATCACCGAGTGCGCCGCCCCCTTGATGACCGACAACTGGCGGTCGCCGTTCGGCAACTTGGTGAAGAACGCCTGCAGGTCCTCCAGCGTCGAGATCCCGTCATACTCCCCCTTGGCCAGCAGCACCGGACACAGCACGCGCGCCGGGTCCACGATGGGCAGGTGTGCCGTCATGTCGAGGTAGGTGCCGGTGGGCACGCTGTCGCCGTTGACGATCTCCTTTTCGACGAAGGCCCTAACGACATCGGGGTCGGTGGTGCCCGGCCGGTCGCGGGTGAAGATGCTTTCCAGCATGGCGCGGTCGCGGGGGCGCCGGTTGTGGGTGCGGTAGTATTCCGTCTGCTCGGCGCGCTTGCCCAGGGTGGGCGACCCGGCGCCGGTGTAGGTGAAGGCGCAGAGTACGAGGCGGCCCATCCGGTCCGGCTGTTCCATCGCGAAGGCGGCGGCACGTATGGCGCCCGACGATTCACCGAGCAGGTGGGCCGTCGCCTGGCCGGTTTCCCCACGGATCAGGTCGGTGGCGGCAATCAGGTCCTGCACGCCGCTGGCGATGTCGGAGTTGGCCTCGGTCCGGGTGGAGCGGCCATAGCCCTCGTGGTCCAGCGTCCAAACGTCGTAGCCCAACCGGGCAAAGACGTTCATCAGCGAATACTCGTCGTGCCCCGGCACCGAAAGGTCGAAGCTGGCGAGCGCCGCGGGCGAGGAGCCGTGCACCAGCAGCAGCACGGGGCGCGGCACGTCGCCCGACGCGGGAGCACCGGCGCGCTTGCGATACATCGCGAGGCGGATGTCCGCGCCGTCACGCCGCTTCGTGGCCCAGTAGCTGGCGGACCAGAGGCCCGGCGGCGCCTCGGGGGGCGGCAGGTCGGCGGCAGCG
>CAXTDP010000363.1:0-2223 GCA_964242295.1 uncultured Acetobacteraceae bacterium
GGTCAACTGCCTGGCCGGGCTTGCGGCGCCGGACGACGCGGCGGCGCACCGGACGCTGGTGGACAACCTGCGCTTTGCTGGGGACGCGCTGGACAAGGCGGGGATCGGGTTGCTGCTGGAGCCGGTGAACACCCGGGACGTGCCGGGCTTCTTCGTCAGCCGCACCGCGCAGGGGCTGGCGATCCTGGACGAGGTGGGCCATCCCAACATCAAGCTGCAATACGACATCTACCATGCCCAGGTGATGGAGGGCGACCTGCTGCCGACCATCGAGCGCAACTTCGCCCGCATCGGCCACCTGCAGGTCGCCGACAACCCCGGGCGGAACGAGCCTGGCACTGGGGAGATCAGTTATCCCTATGTGTTCCGCCGCCTCGACGAACTGGGCTATGCCGGCTGGATCGGCTGCGAATACAAGCCGTCAGCCGCCGGGCTGGGATGGATGAAGCCTTACATGGCCGCGGTTGCGGCCTGATCCGGCCCACCGGCAGCTTGCTAGGCCCGCATCCATGACGGCTGGTTTCCTGCTCCCTCTTCCTCTGGGAAAGGGCTGGGGTGAGGAAAAGGCTAAAAGGACAAGCCTTGGCGGTCAGGATGGAAGCAGCACTGCCGTTATGGGGATTGCTCTGCCTGGCTTCCCTCACCCCGGCCCTCTCCCGGAGGGAGAGGGAGCAGCATTGACGCCCTCCGACGCCACGTTTCCTTTGTCCCAACCCCCTGAAAAGGACCCCCAATCATGAGCAACATCGGTTTCATCGGCCTCGGCATCATGGGGCGCCCCATGGCGGGCCACCTGCTGACCGGCGGGCACACCCTGTTCGTGCACGACATCGCCCCCGTAGCCCAGGCCATCCTGGACGCGGGCGCCACCGCCTGCACCAGTGGCGCCGAGGTTGCGCGCCAGGCCGACATCATCATCACCATGGTGCCCGACACCCCCCACGTCGAGGCCGCGCTGTTCGGGCCAGGCGGCGTCGCCGAGGGCCTGACGCCCGGCAAGGTCGTGGTGGACATGAGCAGCATCTCCCCGATCGCCACCAAGGACATGGCCAAGCGGATCAACGCGCTCGGCTGCGACTACCTGGACGCCCCGGTGTCCGGCGGCGACGTCGGCGCGAAGGCGGCAAGCCTGACCATCATGGTCGGCGGCCCCGATGCGGCGTTCGCCCGGGTCGAGCCGGTGTTCAAGCTGATGGGCAAGAACATCACACTGGTCGGCGGCAACGGCGACGGACAGACCACCAAGGTCGCCAACCAGATCATCGTGGCGCTGACCATCGAGGCCGTGGGCGAGGCGCTGCTGTTCGCCTCCAAGGCCGGCGCCGACCCGGCACGGGTGCGGACCGCGCTGATGGGCGGCTTCGCCAACTCCCGCATCCTGGAGGTGCATGGCGAGCGGATGATCAAGCGCAACTTCGACCCTGGCTTCCGGATCGAGCTGCACCAGAAGGACCTTAGCCTGGCGCTGTCCGGCGCGCGCGCCCTGGGCGTGAGCCTGCCCAATACCGCCACATGCCAGGAACTGTTCAACGCCGCCGCTGCCGCCGGCGGCAAGGCATGGGACCATTCCGGCATGGTTCGCGTGCTGGAAATGCTGGCCCATCATGAAATCGGCGAAGACCAGCAGGTGAAAGCGGCTGCGGAGTAGCACTTTCCCTGCTCCCTCTCCCTCCGGGAGAGGGCCGGGATGAGGGGGCTTTGGCTGCGGAGCGGGGCATGGCAGCGCCGCTGGCACCAACTCCGGCGCAATGAGGATCGAGCTTGAAGACCCCCTCACCCCAACCCTCTCCCGGAAGAAGAGGGAGCAGAGCGGCCACCTGGTCTCTTTGGCGGTAAGCCGTCGTCAGTTGCCGAATACCGCGCGTCCGTTGCTGACCACCACGACATCCCGTTCCACCACCCGGGCGCGGAATGCGCCGTCGTGCCAGCTCTCGGTGCGTATGGTTTCGCCGGGGAACACCGGGGCGGTGAACCGTAGGTGCATCTCCCGGAACCGTGCGGGATCGTAGCCGCCGAGCCTGGCCAGCAGCGCATGGCCGACGACGCCCAGGGTGCACAGCCCGTGCAGGATCGGCCGGGGGTAGCCGGCGCGGGCGGCAATCGCCGGGTCGGCATGCAGCGGATTGTCGTCGCCGTTCAGGCGATACAGCAGCGCCTGCTCCGGCCGGGTCGGCAGGTCCATCGTCCAGTCCGGCGGGCCATCCGGTATGGGGTGCGGCTGGG
>CAXTDP010000363.1:2233-6036 GCA_964242295.1 uncultured Acetobacteraceae bacterium
GCGGACCGGCCCGGACGGGCCGCCGTAGCCGCCGTCGCCGCGCAGCACCGTCGTGCTGGTCAGCGTCGCCAGCAGGGTGCCCGCATCGTCGAGCAGCAGCTTCTCGCTGTAAAGCAGCGCCCCCCGCCCCGGCCCCTTGTCCACCAGCCCGGTGACGCGGGTCCGTCCCACGACCGCGCCGCCGACCGGCAACGGCTGGTGCAGGACGATGCCCTGCTCCCCGTGCACGACCTGCACGGCGTCAATGCCGGTCGCCGGGTCAGCAACCCAAAATCCGGGGTGTCCCAGCACGACCGCCGCCGTCGGCGCCGCCCGCAACGCCCGGTGGTGGTCCACGAAGTCCAGTTGCCGGGGGTCCATCGGGTCCTGCCCAAAGCCGACCGACAGCGCATACAGGATCATGTCCCGCGGCGTGACCTGCTGGCGCACGTCCGGCAGGTGATGGCGCATCAAAGCGTCATGGTTGATCGGCATTCCCATCCCTCAACAAAGCCAAGCAAACCTCCCGGCAATTTACGCGGAGTCAATGACCGAACCGGACCTGTGCTGCGCAACGCGGCCGCGGGCGATCCTTGTTCCCGGCGGCGCTTGACCTGCAAGGAAGTCGAGCCCGGTAAGTGTTCAAGCAGGGTGCGGCAACTGCCGGACCCTGCGACGTTCTTCTTCCATGACGCACGAGTCCAAGACGACCATCTTCGCCGCCCTGGCCGGCAACCTGGCCATCGCCGTCACAAAGTTCGCCGCCGCCTGGTGGACCGGCAGCAGCGCCATGCTCAGCGAAGCCATCCATTCGCTCGTGGACACCGGAAACCAGCTCCTGATGCTGTATGGCCTGCGCCAGTCGGCGCGGCCAGCGACGCCGGAGCATCCCTTCGGCCATGGGTTGGAGCTGTATTTCTGGACCTTCGTCGTCGCCATCCTGATCTTCGGCCTGGGCGCCGGCGTCTCCATCCTGGAGGGCGTGGACAAGATACGGCATCCCCACGACGTTGACGCGCCCTGGGTTAACTTCGCCGTGCTGGGCGCGTCCGCCCTGTTCGAGGGCACCACCTGGCTGATCGCGTTGCGTGCCTTCCGGCGGCAAAGCAAGAACGACGACGTGCTGGAAGCGGTGCAGCTCAGCAAGGACCCGACGATCTTCACCGTGCTGATCGAGGACAGCGCGGCGCTGTCCGGGCTGGCCATCGCCGCCGCCGGGCTGGCAGGAGCGCAGCTTTGGGGCCTGCCCTGGCTGGACGGCGCGGCCTCCGTGCTGATCGGCCTGCTGCTGGCCGGCACGGCGACCTTCCTGGCCCGGGAGTGCAAGGGCTTGATGATGGGCGAGGCTGCCGACCCCGCGACACGCGCCGGGCTGCGCCGCATCGCCGCCGCCAACACCGGCGTTGTCGGCGTGAACGAAGTGCTGACCATGCACTTCGGTCCGACGGATGTGCTGGCGTTGCTGAGCCTCGATTTCGAGAACGCCCTCTCGGCGGGCGACGTGGAAACCGCCGTCGGCAGCATCGAACGGCAGATCAAGCGGGAATTCCCCGTGGTCCGCCGCATCTTCGTCGAGGCGCAGAGCCGCGAAGGGCACCTGCAAGCGCAACGAGAGGTGGCGCCGCGCGAAGGATGACGGCGTTCCGCTGCCCCGGCGAGACCTCGGCAGGCTGCCGGGGCGGAGCCAGCTCTGTGCCGCGGCCCCGTTTGCGAGCACGCGGGCGAACGGCGTGGGCCTCCATGCGCCGCCATTGTCAGGTCGCGTGAGCCGAAACCAGCGGTGATGGCGGGCACGGCCAGCGACAACGGCAAGCGGCCTCCTTGAAGGGGCAGCCGTTGCCATCGGTGCTGGTCAGCTTGCTTCCCTGATGCATTCGGCACGCGCTAACGGTGGCCGGTTGCGCCTCCGCGAGGCGTCGCCAACCCGCGCTGCCATTTATCGCCCTTGTTGCCGGGCATCGCCGCCGTGAAGATGGGTTTCCAATCCAGGATATGCCGGCTCATGAGGGCTGCTGCGTCCTCTGCCTTGCCGGCTGAGGCGAGTTCGACGAGCTGGTGGTGCTCAGCCACTGAAGCGACTTGGCGCCTCCGCCCGGCAGTCGAGTCGATCCCATAAAGCCGCATGGCGTCGCGCAGCTCCATCACCATCCGGGTAAGCAGTGGGTTGCCGGCCTGCGCGACCAGCTCCTCATGGAAGGCCCGGTCAGCGTCGATGTAACCGGGTACGTCCTCGCGCTCGACGGAGGCGGCAGTCTCGTCGGCCAGCCGACGGAGCGCGGATGCGTCCGCAGGACGACGCTCGGCTATGGTCGCAACTGCGAACCGCTCCAGAAGCTCACGCATCGCGAACAGGTTGGTGAGCTCCTCCAGAGACGTGCCGGCGACCTGGAAGCCTCGGTTGCGCAGGGGGACGACAAGGCCGCAGCGGCTCAGTTCCAGCAGCGCCTCGCGCACGGGGGTGGTCGAGATCCCAATCTCATCGGCCAGGCTGGGTGCGGAGTACAACGTCCCCGGCGCGCTGCGGCCGGAGACGATGTCGGACCGAACCTGGCGCACGACCATGTCGCGCAGGCTCATGAGCGGTTCCAGCCGGGCCCGGCTTTCCAAAGGCTGTTCTCCCCGGCGTTTCACGATGCCATTCGCTTATTACTCTCTTGCAAGGAGATGTCACGTATGTTAGTGCTACGTTACGCGCTATGGTAGCGCGCTACTTAATGGGCTACAGGGAGGTTCGACCATGATACCCCGCCTGAGTGCGACCGAGCTTCTCGCAGCCGCGATGAAGGCTCTGGCCGAGGCCGGGCAGACGCCGGGCGGCAAGGGAGCGGACCAATGACCGGCAGCGAGGCGCCAGGCGGGCCTGACCCGATCATGACCAGGCCGCCTGGGCAAATCCGGCCTTTCTGTCACGGCGAGCGGTCCCAGGCCGCTCGACCGCCGCCGGAACCCACGCCAGGCGGCCATTCCGGACGAACAAATCCTCACTGCCGCAGACCCACACAGGCCACCTCCATACGATACGCGACGGCATCGTCGCTCGGCTGATCGATCACCTGCAAAGATTGGATGGGGAGCACACACCATGGATGGCACTAACTTCATCGTTCCTGACCGGCATCCCTGGCAGTCGGCCGGCATCGAGCCGATGTCGGCGCGGGAAGCCGCTTGCCGGCTGGCCATCTGCGCGGCAGTCGTGCTGGCGACGTTCGGGCTGCTCGTGGGCTTCGCGGCTTTTGGGATTGCGGTGCCGGTGCTGGAGGCCGGCGCGATACCCTGACCTGATGGTCCGTCAGTGGCGCAAAATGCGAGCACGCCTGGCCAATCGCGAGCATGAGCCGACGATGGCGAGCATGGCCACCAGTGATTGCAAGCGCCAAGCTCTATCTTTGGCTGACGTCCCATGCTCCCGCCGCATGCACCGGCGTGTTCGCCACCGCAGGCGGTGCGCGGCCGAGCACATGGTCCGCTCCCTTTTCCCCAATCATGATGGTGGGGGCGTTCAGGTTGCCCGTCGTGAGCGACGGCATCACCGAGCTGTCAATCACGTGCAGCCCGTCCAGGCGGATCACCCGGGTTTGCGGGTCCACCACCGCCATCGGGTCGTCTGGCCGGCCCATCCGGCAGGTACCGGCGGGATGGTAGGCGCTTTCGACCTTGGCGGCGATGAAGGCGTCTGTCTGCTCGTCCGTCACCACGCCGGCGCCGGGCTGCAGCTCGGTGCCGCGGAAGCGGTCGAAGGCGGGTTGGGCGAAGATTTCCCGCGTCAGGCGGACGCAGGCGCGCATCTCCGTCCAGTCGTCGGGGTGGCTCATGTAGTTGAAGCG
>CAXTDP010000364.1:0-6029 GCA_964242295.1 uncultured Acetobacteraceae bacterium
GGCACAGATGCCCGGCATCGACTTCGTCGTGTCGGATGCGGGCGCCGCCGCCGCAGCAGGCATCGGCGCCCTGCTGGCAGCCCGCCCAGGCGCCGGCGCGTTCGCCCGCTTGCCGGCCCAGGTCAGGCTGGCGGTCCGGTTGCTGGGCTTCGTGGTGATCCTGGCCCTGCCGGCGCTGACCAACGACTTCGTCGCCCAGGTGATGATGCTGGTCTGCCTTTACACGCTGATGGGGTTCGGCCTGAACATCGAGCTGGGGCTGGCCGGCCTGGTTGATCTCGGCTTCGTCGCCTTCTTCGCCGTGGGCGCCTACACCGTGGCGCTGCTCACGGCGGACCCCACTGGCGCGGGCGGCCACCTGCCCTTCTTCGCGGCGCTGCCGTTCGCGATCCTGGCGGCTTCCGGCGCCGGGTTTCTGTTCGGCCTGCCGGTGCTGAAGGTGCGCGGCGACTACCTGGCGATCGCGACGCTGGGCCTAGGCGAGATCATCCGCGTGCTGGTGTTGTCGGACATGCTGAAGCCGCTGCTGGGCGGGGCACAGGGCATCGTCAACGTGCCGAAGCCGTCGCTGTTCGGCGCGGTGCTCAGCTCGCCGACGCAGCTCTTCTACATGACGGCCTGCCTGACCGCCGCAGCCGGTTACATCGCTTGGCGCGTGCAGCATTCAGGCCTTGGCCGCCGCTGGCTCGCCGTGCGGGAGGACGAGGACGTGGCCCAGGCCCTGGGCATCGCCCTCGTCCGGGTGAAGCTGTCGGCCTACACGATGGGCGCCGCGTTCGCCGGGCTGGCGGGCGGCATCTTCGCCGGCATGGTTGGCTCGGTGTTTCCGCAGAGCTTTCAGTTGCTGGTCTCGGTCAACGTGCTGGCGATCCTGGTGGTGGGCGGCATCGGCAGCCTGCCCGGTGTGGTAATCGGTGCCGCGGCCCTGATCGGTGCCCCCGAGGTGCTGCGTGACCTCGGGGAATACCGTTACCTGATCTATGGCCTGGTCATCATCGCCGTCGTCCGGCTCAAGCCCGAGGGCCTCAGCCCGAAGGCGGTCCTGCAGCGGGAGGCGGCATGACGCTGCTGTCTGCCAAGGGCGTCAGCAAGCGCTTCGGCGGGCTGCTGGCGATCAGCGGCGTCAACCTGTCAGTGCCGAAGGGCGCCATCCACAGCGTGATCGGCCCGAACGGCGCCGGCAAGACCACCCTGTTCAACTGCCTCACCTCGTTCGTGCATCCCAGCGCGGGCGAAATCCATCTGGACGGCGTGCGTATTGACGGCTTGCGGCCCGATGTGGTGGCCAAGCATGGTGTCGCCCGCACCTACCAGAACATCCGGCTGTTCCCCGACCTGACGGCGATCGAGAACGTCATGGTCGGCGTGGACGCCAAGCGGCCGGAGTCCCTGCTCGGCGCGTTGCTCGCCACCCCGGCGCACCGCCGGGCCGTGCGGGACACCACGGAACGGGCACGTGCGCTGCTGGGCGCGGTGGGGTTGACCGGGCGCGGCGACCGGATGGCCCGGCACCTGCCCTACGGCGACCAGCGCCGGCTGGAGATTGCCCGCGCCATGGCGATCGAGCCGGTCCTGCTGCTGCTCGACGAGCCTGCCGCGGGCATGAACCCGGTCGAGAGCCACGCCATGCTCGAGCTGATCCGCACGCTGCGCGACCGGCACGGCCTGACGATCCTGCTGATCGAGCACCAGATGCGCGTCGTCATGGGCATCTCCGAGCGCATCAGCGTGCTGGACCACGGCGTCTGCATCGCCGAGGGCACGCCAGCCGAAATCCGCGAAGACCCCACGGTGATTGCCGCCTACCTCGGGGCGCGGGCGGCCCGGCATGGCATGGACGCGCTGGCAGGCCACGCTTGAGCGCCCTCGCCGTATCCAACCTGCACGTCAGCTACGGCAATATCCGGGCGCTGCGGGGGGTGTCGCTGGCCGTGGCCGCCGGCACGATCTGCGCCGTCGTCGGGGCGAACGGCGCCGGCAAGACCACCGCGCTGAACGCGATCTGCGGCCTGCGTACGCTGAGCGCCGGCCGTGTGGTGCTGGACGGGCAGGACGTGACGGACGTGCCGCCGCATGACCTGGTGCCGCTCGGCCTGGTGCAGGTGCCGGAGGGGCGGCGCGTGTTCTCCCGCCTCACGGTGCAGGAGAACCTGGGCATGGGCGCGTTCCGGCGGCGTGCCCCGCGGAGCGAGCTGACGGCGGAGCTGGACCGGGTGCTGGAGCTGTTCCCGCGGCTGCGCGAGCGGTTGAAGCAGTTGGCCGGCACCCTGTCGGGCGGCGAGCAGCAGATGCTTGCGATGGGCCGGGCACTGATGTCGCGCCCGCGCACGCTGCTGATGGACGAGCCGAGCATGGGCCTGGCGCCGCAGGTCGTGGACCAGGTGTTCGAGACGATCCTCGCGATCAATAAGGGTGGCGTCACGGTGCTGCTGGTGGAGCAGAACGCCTTTATGGCGCTGGAGATCGCCGACACGGCCTACGTGCTGCAATCGGGCGAGGTCGTGCTGGCGGGACCGGGGCCGGAGCTGCTCAACAGCGATGCGGTGCGAGAGGCTTACCTGGGATGACGGCTTCACTATGGGAATGGATGATCAATGGCTGACCCTTTCCACCTCGCCTGGTTCCTCCAAGGGTCGAGCATCCAGGCCTGGGGCGAGCCGTGGACCGGCAACATCAGCGAGGAATGGATGTCGGCCGACATGTTCCTGGACCTGGCCCGGTCCATCGAGCGCGCCTGCTTCGATTACCTGCTGATCGAGGATTCCATCTATATCGGGCAGAACTGGCAGAACTCGCGGGACATCTTCCTGAAGAACGGCATGTCCGTGCCGCGGCAGGAGCCTACGGTTGTTGCCTCGCTGATGATGGCGGCGACGTCGCGCCTGGGGATCGTGCCGACGTTGTCCACCTTCGCCTACCATCCCTATCTCACCGCCCGCATCGTGGGCACGCTGGACCAGGTGTCGGGCGGCCGGGCCGGATGGAACATGGTCACCGGCAGCTCCGACTTTTCGGGGCAGAACTTCGGGCTGGACCGCCTGCCGGAGCACGACACGCGCTACGACATGGCCGCCGAGTATATCGATGTCGTCACCAAGCTGTGGGACTCGTGGGAGCCTGGCGCCATATGCGCCGATCACGCGAGCGGCATGCTGATCGACCCGGCCAAGGTCCACACCATCGACCACAAGGGCGAATACTACGCCAGCCGCGGCCCATTGAACTCCGGGCCGTGCCCGCAGGGGCGCCCCGTCATCGCGCAGGCGGGCGGCTCGGCAAAGGGCCGGGCGATCGCCGCACAGTATGCCGACACGGTCGTGGCGCACCCGAAGGGCGTAGAGGCCATGCGGGACTATCGCCGGGACGTGCGCAGCCGCATGGCGGAGGCCGGGCGCAACCCGGACCATTGCAAGGTGCTGTTCATGGCGACCCCGGTGCTGGCCAACACCGATGAGGAAGCTCAAGCGCGCGCCGCCCTGCGGAGCGTCGCCACCGACGACGGGGTCCGGCGGCGCCTGGCGCAGATGGGCTGGACCACCAACCTCGACTTCTCCGGCTACGACCTGGACGCGCCGGTGGGCGAGCTGACGACGAACGGCCACCAATCCAGCCTGGCCAACTTCCTGAAGAAGGCGGGCGGGCGCACGTTGCGGGAGGCGATCATCGCCTACACCAGCCACGGCGGCAGCGTGGACCTCGTGGGCACGCCGGAGACGGTGGCGGCGCAGATGGACGAGGCGATGCAGGAAGTGGGCGGCGACGGCTTCCTGCTGGTCCTGCCGGATGTCAGCCGCAAGACGGTCGCCGAGGTGACGGATGGGCTGGTGCCGGCGCTGCAGCGGCGCGGCCTGGTGCGGCGCAACTACAGCCACGCGCATTTCCGCGACAACCTGTTGGAATTCTAGCGTCCTGCGTCTGAAGTTCGGTGCATTTGCTTGTACGGCTACGGTGTGGTTTGGCAGGCTTCCCCGGCGTTTGTGGGAGGCTTGGCACATCAAGTCGTCGTGCGGTTGGTCTGGTTCTGACAGACGCTGAGTTGGCGGAGCTGCAAGGCTTGGCGGGGCGGCGCTCGACGGCACAGGCGGTGGCGCTGCGGGCGGTGGATCGTGCTGGCCTGTGCGGATGGCGCGCAGAACAAAAAAGTGGCGGCCAAGCTGGGTGTCCGCCCGCCCACGGTCGGCAAGTGGCGGGCGCGCTTCGCCGAGCAGCGGATGGAGGGCCTGCACGACGAGCCCAGGCCCGTTGCGCCCCGCACGGTGGACGATTCTGGGAAGCGCCATCCGATCCACGCACCAAGTGAGGGCAGAACCGCATGATTACGCTTTATCATCTCGATCAATCCCGCTCCGAACGCATCATCTGGCTGCTGGAGGAACTGGCGCTCAAATACCAACTTGAGGTATTCCTCCGACAGCCGGATCTGTATGGCCCGGCGGCGCTCAAGGACACGCACACACTCGGCCGCGCCCCGGTGATCCACGATGGAGACGTGGTGCTGGCGGAATCAGGCGCGATCGTGGAGTACCTGATCGCACGCCACGGCCAGGGTCGGCTTTCCGTACCACCTGACGCGCCGAACTTTGCGCAGTATCTTTACTGGCTCCATTATGCAGAAGGCAGCCTGATGCTGCAGCTCCTACGCGAGTGGTCGCTGGACCGCATGTTGACCGACGCCGACAGCCACCCCGGAATGGCGCGGGTCCGCGAGGGCACGAAGGCGCACCTGGCCATGGTGGAAGCGCGGTTGCAGGCGTCGCCCTACCTGGCAGGGGACGCGTTCACGGCGGCCGACATCATGATGGCGTACCCCTTCACGACGTTCCGCCGCATCTGCCCCATTGACCTCGTTCCCTATCCCGCCATCCGCGCCTACGTCACGCGGCTGGAAGCGCGCCCTGCCTTCCAGCAGGCGACGCGCAGGTTCGCAGAAGGCGGGTAGGGCGCGGCACAGGGGCGCACAGTGTTGACGTATATAATGTTGCCCAATGCGGAGGCATTTCCTTGGTGCTGCCAGCATGGCCAAGGGGGCATCACGGTCCTTGCGCCGTCTCGATGCGATGTTCCTTCACATTAACGGCCGCAGCTACGGTGCGGTGAAGCGTGAGGTCTTGCCCGGCGTCGAGCACCGGCAAAGCCGCTGCCTGAACAACCGGGTCCTTCAGCCGGCCTCGTGGGCCGTCTCTCTCGGGCATCGCTTCGCAATGGTGTCGCACCAGCCGACTCAGCGACGAGAACGGCAGATGCAGCGGTTCAAGTCAGCATGGCACGCGCAACGCTCCCTTTCCGCCCATAGCCGCATCCACAACCGCATCCAGCTCCGTCGCCACCGCCTGAGCGCCGACCAGCACCGCGCTGCACGCGTCAGCGCCTTTGCCTAGCGCGAGGTGGCCGTCGTCGCGTCCGGCATATGAAGCCCTGATCAGCCGTAAGCCCTCGGCGCCGCTTCAACCTGACAATGCCGCTCGGCCCTGCCATCATCGGGCCGGTGCCCGCGGAGATGCGTTGCCTGCTGGAGCTGAAGGCTCCGGCCTGCAGCAGCCGCAGCGGCGCATTGTCCGCGTGCCTGGATGGCGCGGCCTGGTGGCACGCAGCTTGAATGGGCCGGGCCATGCACCCAAGGCAGCAACCATGACAGGCTACGCCGACACGCTGATCGAGGGGCGCATCTTCCGCGGGTTGCGCGAGGGCTTTGCCGAGGCGCTGGCCATCGCCGGGGACCGCATCGTCGCCTGCGGGACGCGCGGCGCCGTACGCGCGCTGGTCGGGCCAGGCACGCGCCGGGTCTCGCTGGACGGCCGCGTGGCCGTGCCCGCCTTCAACGACGCGCACCAGCATTTGCTGCCGCTGGGCGTCGCCATGACGCAGGTGAACCTGCGGCCTGAGCGGATACGCAGCTTGGACGCCCTGCTGGCCTCCATACGCGACGCCGCGGCGCACACGCCCCGTGGCCAGTGGGTGCAGGGCCGCGGCTACGACCATGCCGAACTGGACATCGGCCGCCATCCCACCCAGGCCGAGCTAACCGCCGC
>CAXTDP010000365.1:0-3212 GCA_964242295.1 uncultured Acetobacteraceae bacterium
GGTTGCGGTCCACCTTGCCGCTGTCGTTCTCGTCCTGGTAGGCCTGCACCGCCCAAGTGCCCGGCGGCACTTCCAGCCGCACCACCGTTTCCCCGGCCACGGACGGCACCTGCGCGTTGTAGGCGCAGCGCTCCTTCAGGAACGTCGCCTGCGTGCAGGCAGCCACGCGGACGTGGCCCTTGTTGTTGCGGACGTTGGCGACGACGACCTCCAGCGTGGCGGCAGGTGCGGCCGTGGAGGCAAGGTTGGAGGCCAAGACCGCTACTGCGCCGTATAGGCACGACCGCGCCAGGTGGCGGGCCGTCCGCGCAGGGCGCGCGCCAGGGATGACCACTGCACCACCAGCACCGCCATGACACCCAGCGGATGCAGCAGCGCCGCCAGCCACGGCTGCCGGAACCGCACCGCCAGCAGCAGCCGCAACCCGTATGACGCCGCCAGCGCCAGCGCCGCGGGCAGGCTTGGCGCAGTGAGCATCAGCAGCGCCGGCAGCACCTGGCCGCCGAACAGGATTACGGTCCAGACCGGTAAAGCCCAAGGCTTCGCCATGCCCTCGGTCGCGTTCTTGCATAGGCCCTCCCAGACTTGCGCGGCGTCGGTATACATGCGGCAGGTGGCGAACGGCGTTGCGTCGAACAGCCCGGTCATCAGTCCGGCCCGGCGGAACGCCCGCGGCAGCGTCAGCCCGTCATGCAGCGATGCCCGGATCGCCGCATGGCCGCCCGCCTGCACATACGCGCCCCGCCGAGCGATGAACAGTTGACCGCAGCCCGCGCCCAGGCCGGGCGAGCCGGACCGCAGCATCGCCGCCATCGGCAGGTAGCCCAGCAGCAGGAAGTGGATCAGCGGCAGCAGCAACTGCTCGGACCAGGTGACCGTGACCTGGCGCGGGAAGCCGCTGGCGAGGCCGACCGGGTGGTGCGCCATGTAGCCGGCCATGCGGGACAGCGCGTCAGGCGCCAGGCGTACGTCGGCGTCCACGAATACCATCAACTCGTGCCGGGCCAGACCGCCCAGGACGTTGCAGGCGTGCTGCTTGCCTGACCAGCCCGAAGGCAGCATCGGCGCGGACGCGATCCGCAGGCGGGGATCGACGATGGCGCGCAGGATGTCCGGCGTGCCGTCCGTGGATGCGTCGTCCAGCACCACCAACTCGACCTCCACACCGGTGCTGGCCAGGATCGCCGCGCAGGCGTCGCCGATGTTGGCTTCCTCGTTGCGTGCAGGGATCAGCACGGACACCGCGGGCCGGCCGGCTGCGGGCGGTGGGACCCGAAACAGCGTGAGATTCCAAAGGCCGAGCAACAAGGGACCGAATGCCAGAACCAGGGCTATGGAGACGAGCAGGTTCATAAGTACGGCGTCCTGCTCCCTCTCCCTCCGGGAGAGGGTCGGGGGGAGGGGGGCTTACCCTGGCACGGCAGGCTGGGCGTGCTGCTAGAACCAGCCCTCCCATCGGCAACGGCTACGCACGAGGACCCCCTCACCCCAACCCCCTCCCGCAGGGAGAGGGGGGAGCAGCGCCCTTTCATTCCCGGTCCTCGTGCCGAGGGTCGAACCGCCGGCCTGTCCCAAGCGCCCGTCCCCGGCGCCACAGGTCATAGACTCCGCCCACGCCGACCCGGCCGCGCAGCAGCCGCTCGAACAAGGCGGGATCGCGCTGCACGGACTCGGCGGTCAGCGCGTCCATCGTCCGCGCCAGCTCCCCTTCCAGCCGTGCGGTCCACTCGGCGACGCTGCCGCTGCCGCTCTCGATCGGCGGGCCGAAGCGGGCCAGGGCCTCCGGCTTGCTCTCGTTCCAGAAGGTGTATTCGATGGCGAGCGGCAGGATGACGGCGCCGGGCACGCGTCGGGCCAGGTGGGCGATGCCGGACCGGAGCCGGACCGGGCGTCGTCGTGGGTCGGTGAACTCGCCTTCCGCGGTGATCCACAGTACGTTGCCGGGATCGGACAGGACACGCAGGCTGGTGGACAGGAACCGCGCCGCGCCGCGCGGGCTGTCGAGCGCGATGCCGAACACGCCCAGACGCTCGAACAGGCCGTACTTGCCCAACGCTTTGGCGTCCATCGGACCGAAGCTGCGGCGCCCGGGGAACAGCAGTGTGTCGAGCAGGATGTAAAGCGCCGGGTCCCACCAGGATGGATGGTTGCTGTAGATGATGACTGGGCGCCCGGCAACCGCTGCCGGCAGCGCCGCCCGCGGCAGCCCGCTGCATGACAGGCGGACACCATGGAACCGACGATAGAAATACCAGCGTAGATACCAGCCGAACGCCCGATACAACCGTTCGGACCGCGCCGCGACCGGGTCGGTCCCGCGGTGAGACGTGACGGGCCGGCGAGCATGCGCCGCCTCGCCCGCCAGTTGTCCGACGTCAGGCACTGACTGGGGTGGCCGTCCTGACTCCGGCCACGTCCCCATGCAGGCTGTCGGCGGCGATCCAGCCGGACATCAGCACCATCGGCATCCCCGGTCCCGGATGGGCGGCACCACCGGCCATATACAGGCCGGTCATGTCGCGCGACCGGTTGCCCGGCTTGAAGGCGCCATTGACCTTGCCGTGGCTGGCCAGGCCGTAGATGGCGCCGTTCAGCACCCGGTAGCGATCATGGATGTCCTGCGGCGTCAGGTGATGCTCGAACTTTATCCGCTCCTCGATGTCGCCCATGCCCGCACAACGCTTCAGCTTGTCCAGGATCACCTGCCGATACGGCGCGAACATCTTGGACCAGTCATGGTGGGGGCGCAGGAATGGGGTGTGAACCAGGATATAAAGCGCCTCGCCACCCGGCGGCGCCACGTCCGGTTCGGTGCCGGATGGGGCAGCGATGTAGCAGGTTGGGTCCGGTGCCGGCTCGCCCTTGCCGTAGATCCAGTCGAACTCCTCCTCGGGGTCCCTGGAGAACACAAAGTCATGGTGCGCCAGGTGGTCGTAGCGGCGGTCGAGGCCGAGGTAGAGCACGACGCCGGAACACGCCGGGTCACGCTTCCAGCGGCGGTCGAACCCGGCTTGGGCCTTGCCGCCGACCAGCTCCTTCATGGTGCGGACAGAGTCCATGTTGCTGACGACGGCGGACAGGGGAACAGTCTCGCCAGCCTCGGTCAGCACGCCCGACACGCGGTTGCCGTCGGACATGATGCGGCTGATGCCGACACCCGGGCGCAGGTCCACGCCCAGCTCGCCCGCCAGCCGCTCCAGCGCCAGCGGCAC
>CAXTDP010000365.1:3222-6004 GCA_964242295.1 uncultured Acetobacteraceae bacterium
GTCCCGCCGATGGGATACCACACCCCCTTCTCAGTCTGCATGTGCGCGATGGAGCACAGCACCGCCGGCGACTGATACGGCGAGCTGCCGACATACTGCACGAAGTGGTCCAGCATCTGGCTCACCCGCGCATCCGGCACGCGCTTCCTGATCTGCTGGGCCACCGAGGTGCCCATGCGCAGGCTCATGACGTCGCGCAGGGTCGCAAGGTTCATGCCCTTGAACTCTAGCGTGTCGCCGATACCCTCGACCGACTTCCAGAAGAAGAACTTCTCGCTGACTTCATGCAGCTTCTCAGACATGCCGATGAAGTCGCGGTAGCCCTGCTCGTTGCCTGGCGCGAACTTGGCGATGGCCTCGGCCATCTTGGGCACGTCTTCCTGCAAATCCAGCACCGCGCCGTCATCGAAGAAGCAACGCCACTGCGGATCCAGCCGGCGCAGGTCCAGGTAGTCGGACATCCGCCGCCCAGCTTCGGTGAACACCCGCTCGAGCACGTCGGGCACCGTCAGGATGGTCGGCCCCATATCGAAACGGAACCCGTCCTGCTGCAGCAGCGCCGCCTTGCCGCCGAGCCACGGGTTCTTGTCGAACAGGATGACCTTGTGGCCGCGCGCGGCCAAGGTACAGGCGGCGGCCAGGCCGCCCAGCCCGGCGCCGATGACGCCAACGGGAAGCTCAGGGCGGTGGGTGATCGCGTTCATAGGGCCTCGGCAACAGATGGTTGCAAGTGCAAGCACGGCGTCTGTTCCCTCTCCCGGAGAGAGAGGGCCGGGGTGAGGGGGTCTTGGCTGCGGAGCGGTGCGCAGCCGGTGCCGCTGCCAAGCAGTCCCACATCAGCCAAGGCTGCACTTGCCCACTCCCTCACCCCAGCCCTCTCCCGGAGGGAAAGGGAGAAGCGGGTGCTCATAGCGCCTCCGCAATCGCGGGTTCGTAGTGGTCGGATGCCATGGCGGACGGCGCCTCCCAATGGGCATCCAGCTTCATATCCTCTGCCATCAGGCGGGAGGTAATGCGTGCGCTCTCGAAGATCACAGGCAGACCGCTGCCGGGATGGGTGCCGCCGCCGACGAGGTAGACGTTCTCCAAATCCTCGAACCGGTTGCGCGGGCGGAAGTGCAGCATCTGGCCCAGATTATGCGCCAAGTTGAAGGTGGCCCCGCGATAGATCTGCAACTCGTGTTCCCAGCCTTCGGGGGTCAGCACCTTCTCGAACCGGATGCGGCGCTCCAGGTCGGGGATGCCGATCCGCGCCAGCCGCTTGAGCGTCAACGCCCGGTAGCGGGCGACGTCCGCGGCGCTCCACTCCGCCCCGCCGTCCATGCGATGACCAACGGGCACCAGCACATACAGCGTCGAATGGCCCGGCGGCGCCAGCGCCGGGTCGGTCACGCAGGCATTCTGCACATAGAAGCTAGGGTTCTGCGGCGCCATTCCCGCCTCGATCTCCGCAATGTTGCGGCGGTAATCGTCGGCCAGGTAGATCGTGTGGTGCGACAGGTCCGGCACGTCGCCCTCGATGCCGAGATACATCATGAACGTGCTGCACGAGAACTTCTTCGATGCGATCTTGCGGTCGGACCAGCGGCGGCGGATGGCGTCCGGCACCAGCTTGGTCATCGTGTGGGCGAAATCGCTGTTGATGACCAGGGCGTCATACCGGGTCTCGCCCGCGGCGGTGCGAACGCCGACCGCGCGCCGGCCCTCGAACAGCAAGTTCTGGATTGGCTCGCCCAGCTTGATCTTGGCGCCCATGCCGCGTGCCACACGTGCCATCGCCGCCATCACCGCGCCGGTACCGCCACGCGGGTGATACACGCCGTATTCGTATTCCATGAACGACAGGATGGTGAACAGGCTGGGGCAGCGGAACGGCGACATGCCGAGATACTTCGACTGGAACGAGAAGGCGAGCCGTACCCGCTCGTCACGGAAATAGGTGCCGAGGTCGCTGTCCACGCTGCGGTGAGGGCGCAGGCGCGACAGCCCGCGCATCACTTGCGGGCGCATCAGGTCGCGCATGGAGTTGAAGGCGTTCTCCAGCACCGGGCGGAACACCTGCAGCTTCTTGCGGTTGTCGGCCATGAAGCGCGGCAGCGCCAGGGCGTCCGCAGGCGAGAACCGCGCCACCTCGGCCGCCATGCGCTCCATGTCGCCGGTGGCCTGGATGTGGCCGCCGCCCTCGAACACCAAGTGATACTGCGGGTCCAAGCGGATCAGCTCGACCTCATCCTCCAGTCGGCGGCCACAGGCGGCGAAGATATCGGCCAGCACCCGGGGATACAGGAAGAAGGTCGGCCCCATGTCGAAGCGGAAGGTGCCGACGTCGGTGGAGCCTTGGATGGTGGAGGAACGGCCACCGACGCAGTCACGCGCCTCGTAAACCGTTACGTCCACGCCCGCCTTGGCCAGCAACATCGCCGATGCGAGGCCGCCAGGGCCTGCGCCGATGATGGCAACGCGACGGGTCATTGGGACACCAACTCAAACACCGGAAAGAGGCACGCGGATGGGACGGTGGTGGGGAGCGACATGCGGCGGAACGTAGCCTCTCTCTCGATGGGCGGATAGATGCAGGGTAGAGTTGGGGCCATGCATCAATCTGTCATCCCACACGCCCCGACGCATGACGCCGATGTTGCTGCGGCACTTGCCCGGGCGAGGTCAGCAGGCCGCGCCTGGGCTGCCTGGCCGGTGCGGGACCGGCTGGCGGTGATGGCTCGGGTCCGCCGCCTGATCGCCCGCAACGGCGGCGATCGGCACCGCGATGCCCAACACCCAG
>CAXTDP010000366.1:0-6003 GCA_964242295.1 uncultured Acetobacteraceae bacterium
CGTCCGCGGCCTGACGCGCGCGCCGCATTATCGCGACATCAACTTCGACCTGCGGCGCGGCGAGATCGTGGGTCTCGCCGGGCTGGTCGGCGCGGGACGGTCGGAAACGGCGCTCGGCGTGTTCGGCGCCCCGCCGCCGGATGCGGGCGAGGTGTGGCTCAACGGGAGGCGCATCACCGTGGACCGGCCGTTCACCGCCATGCGGCACGGGATCGGCCTAGTGCCGGAGGACCGCAAGGGCCAGGGCCTCGTGCTCATGCACGGCGTCGGGGACAACCTGACGCTCGCGGCCCTGCGGCGCTTGTCGAATGGCGGCATGATCAACTTCGCGGCGGAGCGAGGCGTCGTGGACAAGTATGTGCAGCGCCTGCGGGTGAGGACGCCGAGCCGGGATCAGGTGATCGGGCTGCTGAGCGGCGGCAACCAGCAGAAGGTGGTGCTGGCGAAGTGGCTGGCCACGCACCCCGCCGTGCTCATCATCGACGAGCCGACCCGCGGCGTGGACGTCGGCGCCAAAGCGGAGATCTACGCCCTAATGCGCGAGTTGGCGGCCGAGGGGCTGGCGATCCTGGTGATCTCGTCGGACCTGCCGGAGGTGCTGACCATCTCCGACCGGGTGCTGGTGATGCGCGAGGGCCGCATGATGGGCGAGCTTTCGCATGCCGAGGCCACGGAGGAGCGGATCATGGCGCTGGCGGCGCTGGAGAAAGCGGCGTGATACCGAATGCACTCCGCTCTGACCGTTTCCGTCATTGCGAGCAGGGCTGCGATACGGCGATCCCCGGCAGCAAGGAGCACTCTGGCGGCCCTGGGTTGCCGCGCCGCGAGCGGCTCGCAATGACGGCTCGGCAGCGTAAAAATCATTGGGAAGGGCCGTCGGTGCGAACTCACCGTGCCGCATGAGATGGCTGGCCATCGCTCCATGGAAGTCGTGGTCCACGCAAAGCCGGTGAGCGACGAGCGCCGTCGTGCTACCGGATCGCAAACCTCTGACTGGGGATCACCGGGGGCAATGGCTGTCCTCGGCCCTTTCCGGAGCAAGTTCTCCATCGCGAAAGGACTGGCATGATCGGGTTCGCTCTCCTCGGCTGCGGCCGGATTGGCAAGGTGCATGCCCGCAACATCGCCGCGCATCCGCGGGCCAGGCTGGTGTCCTGCTACGATGTAGCCGCCGGAGCAGCGGAGAGTATCGCCCGGACGCTCGGCGCCCAAACAGCAAGCTCGGTCGAGGAAGTCCTCGCCGACGCCCGGGTCCGGGCCGTATTGATTGCGTCCTCGACAGATACCCACGTCCACCTGATTACGCAGGCGGCCAAGGCTGGCAAGGCCGCGCTGTGCGAGAAGCCGGTGGACCTTGACATGGCGCGGGTCGAGGCGTGCTGGCGTGAGATTGCCCCGCTGCGCCCGCTGGTGGCGATCGGCTTCAACCGGCGCTTCGACCCCTCGTTCAGGTCGCTGCGCGACCGTCTCCTGTCCGGCGAGATCGGCACGCTGGAGCAGGTCGTGATCACCAGCCGCGATCCGTCGCCCCCGCCGGGCCTGTACGTCGCCGTCTCGGGCGGGCTGTTCCGCGACATGACCATCCACGACTTCGACATGGCCCGTTACCTCGCCGGCGAGATCGTCGAGGTGCAGGCGATGGGCGCCAACCTCATTGAACCGGCCATCCGCGACGCGGGCGACATAGACGCTGCCATGGTCGTCATGCGTGCGGCGTCCGGGGCGCTGGTCCACATCAACAACAGCCGGCGCTGCGCCTACGGCTACGACCAGCGCGTCGAGGCGTTCGGCGCAACGGGCATGCTGCTCGCCGGCAACCGCCACCCGACGATGGTGGAGGCCTGGGGCGCCGGGCGGACCCGTGCCCAGGACCCCGTGCTCGACTTTTTCATCGAGCGCTACCGCGAGGCCTATCAGGCCGAGCTGGATCAGTTCATCGAGTGCGTGGAAGGTGGCACGGCGCCGCTCGCGGGCTTTGCCGAGGGTCGCGAGGCGCTGCGCCTGGCCGATGCCGCGCTGGAAAGCCTCAAAACCGGTGGGACCGTGCGGGTGGCGCCCGCCGGGAATGCGGCGAAGCAGGAGGCGGCAGCGTGAGCGCCGGCACCGTCCGCCTCACCGCGGCGCAGGCCGTCGTGCGCTACCTCGCGGTCCAGCGCACCCTGCTGGACGACGGGACGGAGGCGCCGCTGTTCGCCGGCTGCTGGGCCATCTTCGGCCACGGCAACGTCGCCGGCATCGGCGAAGCACTGCATGCCGCCCGCGCAGCCTTGCCCACCTTCCGTGGGCACAACGAGCAGGGCATGGCGCTGGCCGCCGTTGCCTACGCAAAGGCACGGAACCGGCGGCAGATGATGGCCGTCACCACATCCATTGGCCCGGGGGCGATGAACCTGCTGACGGCGGCAGGGGTCGCCCACGTCAACCGGCTCCCGGTGCTGTTCCTGCCCGGCGATGTGTTCGCCAGCCGCCGACCTGACCCGGTGCTGCAGCAGCTTGAAGCGCCCGACGACGCCACCGCCAGCGTGAACGACTGCTTCAAGCCGGTTTCGCGCTACTGGGACCGCATCACCCGTCCGGAGCAACTGCTGCTCGCCCTGCCCCGCGCGGTCGCCGTCCTCACCGACCCGGCGGACTGCGGCCCGGCCACGCTCTGCCTGTGCCAGGACGTGCAGGCCGAGGCCTGCGACTATCCCGAAGCGTTCTTCACGCCCCGTCTCCACCGTCCCCGCCGGCCCGGCGCCGCCGCCGCGGACCTGTCCCGCGCCGCCCGACTGCTCCAGGACGCGAGCCGGCCCTTGATCGTTGCCGGCGGCGGCGTGCTGTACTCCGGAGCGACGGACACTCTGAAAGCCTTCGCCGCCCGGCACCGCGTTCCCGTGGCGGAGACCCAGGCGGGCAAAGGTGCAATGCCTTGGGACCATCCCCAGGCCGTTGGCTCGATCGGCGTGACCGGGGCCTCGTCCGCCAACGCTCTGGCGCGTGAGGCGGACGTGATCCTGGCGGTGGGCACGCGGCTGCAGGACTTCACGACCGGGTCGCGCGCGCTGCTTCCGGGCCGTGCCGCACTGATCGGGCTGAACGTCGCGGCCTTCGACGCCGGCAAGCACGGCGCCGCACCGCTGATTGGCGACGCACGGCGTACGTTGGACGAGCTGGGTGCCGTGCTGGGGAGCTACGCCGCATCGCCCGCCTGGCAGGCGCGCACGGCGGAGCTTGCAGCAGAGTGGAACGCGGCGGTGGACGCAGCGACCGCGCCGGGCAACCTGGAGCTGCCGACCGACGCGCAGGTGCTGGGTGCGGTCAACCGGGCCGCTGGGCCGGACGGGATCGTAGTCTGCGCCGCGGGCGGCTTGCCGGGCGAGCTGCACAAGCTTTGGCGCACTGCCGCCCCGGGCGGCTACCACCTGGAGTACGGATTCTCTTGCATGGGCTACGAGATCGCCGGCGGCCTCGGCGTGAAGACGGCCCATCCCGGGCGCGAGGTGTTCGTGATGGTGGGGGACGGCAGCTACCTCATGCTCAACTCGGAGCTGCATACGGCGGTGATGCTGGGGCACAAGCTGGTCGTCACCGTGCTGGACAACCGCGGCTACGGCTGCATCAACCGGCTGCAGCGGGCGTGCGGCGGCGCGTCGTTCAACAACCTGCTCGCCGACGTGGACCACCGGACGGACGAGACCTGGGTGGATTTCGCCGCCCATGCGCGATCGCTCGGCGCCCGGGCGGAAACGGTGGACGGCATCGCCGGGCTGGAGACGGCCCTTGTGCGCGCAAAGGCGTCGGACCGCACCACGGTGGTCGTGATCCCCACCGACCCGCTGCGCACCACGGCCGAAGGAGGCGCCTGGTGGGACGTGGCGGTGTCCGCTGTGTCGGAGCGCGGCGAGGTGCAGGACGCGCACACGGCCTACGTGCTGGCCCGTGCGGCGCAGGCGATGGGCTAGGGGCCGGGCGATGGCAATTAGGATCGGAACCAACCCGATTGCCTGGAGCAACGACGACATGCCGGAGCTGGGCGGCGACACGCCGCTGGAAATCTGCCTTACCGAAGCGCGGCAGGCTGGCTTCACCGGCATCGAGAAGGGCAGCAAGTTTCCCAACGACCCGGCGGCGCTGCAGCAGGTGTTGGCCCGGCACGGCCTGAGCTTGGTGTCCGGCTGGTATGGCGCAGAGCTGCGCCGCCGCACCGTCGAGCAGGAGATTGAGGCCATGCGGCCCCACCTGGACCTGCTGCGCGCCTGCGGCTGCGAGGTGATGGTGTTCGCCGAAACCTCCGGCACGGTGCAGGGCAGCCGCAACACGCCCGTTGCCGACCGACCGGTGATGACGGAGGACGAATGGCCGGTGTTCCTGGGCCGGCTGAGCGAGCTTGGCGACGGGATGGCGGCGCAGGGCGTGCGGATCGCCTTCCACCACCACATGGGCACCGTGATCGAAAAGGCGTCGGAAATAGACCGGCTGATGGAGGGCACGCCTCCAAGCGTCGGCCTGCTGTTCGACACGGGACACCTGACCGTTGCCGGCGAGGACCCGGCCGCCGTGTCGCGCCGCTGGGCGCACCGGATCAACCATGTCCATGCCAAGGACGTGCGCCCCGGCGTGCTGGCCCGTGCGCGGTCGGAGCGGTGGAGCTTCCTCGACTCTGTCGTTGCGGGCGTGTTCACCGTGCCTGGCGATGGCTCGGTCGAGTTCGTCCCCGCCCTGCAACCCCTCGCCGCGGCGGGCTACGGCGGCTGGCTGATCGTCGAGGCCGAACAGGACCCGGCCCGGGCTCATCCCCTCACCTATGCGCGCAAGGGCTACGCCGCACTGCGCGCGGCGACCGAGGCGGCTGGCTTCAGCGTTGCTTGAATGGGAGGCGACGCGCGCGAAGCAGCGTGGTGGGTGTGTGGACATCAGGTAATCGCGGCTGGAGCATGGGCCATCCATGATGCTGAGATCCGGGCGCTTTTGCCCGGGCGTTGGCACCATGGGAGGCGGTTCGATGCCCCAATTTGGTATCTGCTCAACCCGGGTAGGTAGTGGCCTATCTGCGTAGGATTTGCTGAATGGCTTGGTAGGCGTCCATGCCCCGGTTTGCGGCGGTGCCGATAACGGAGCGCACGCCGGTGAACAGGTCGGCGCGCCAATCGGAGCGGAACCCGCGTATTCATCCGGCGAGGGCCCTGGTTGGATGCAGTCAGGCTGAGGCTGCGGTGTCCTGGCTGGGTTTGTGCCAGTTCCAGGGCGGCAGTTCATGGAGGCGGGACGCGGGATGGTCGTTGATCCGACGCAGCACGTCAGCAAGCCAGGCGCGCGGGTCGGTGTTGTTCAGCTTGGCGGTGACGATGAGCGAATACATGGCCGCAGCCCGCTGCGATCTGATCCGCAGAACAGCCAGGATTTTCTGCCATGCAAAGCTTTACATAGAAGAAAGAATTCCTTGTTCGCCGGCAGCGACGGAGGTGCGAAACGCTGGGCGGTGGTCGCGTCGCCGGTCGAGACCGTCAAGCTGAACGGAGTCGAGCCGTATGCCTGGCTGCGCACGTGCTGAGCAAGATGGTGGACGGACACCCGCAGCAGCGTCTGGACGAGTTGCTGCCCTGGAACCAAGCCTAGGCTCCACGGCTGAATTTGACGAGAAGCGGCCCTAGCTCGTCCAGTCGCGCCAGGGCTGCCACAAGAGAACAGCTCGGGCGACCAAGGCATAGCCGCCCCGGTTGGGGTGGATCCCATCTCCCTGCTCGGCCTCGCGGCGCCAAACCTCGCTGCTTCTCAATCGCGGGAAGATCGGCAGAAAGGGTATGGAAAGTTCGCGGCAGGCGAATTCCATGCGGTCCGACAGGCCCCCCGACCCGCTGGTCCAAGGCGGCGTCGCCCGTGCAAGGAGGGCCGACCATGAGTGTCGGCCATCTTGCACGGGCGCGCGCCAGGATGGTTTGGGTGTTCGCCACCGAAGCATTCGCGGACATCGACGCTGGCGATGCCGCGTTCGCACCGGCCATCAAGGACCTGCTGAAGCGG
>CAXTDP010000367.1:0-6001 GCA_964242295.1 uncultured Acetobacteraceae bacterium
GTCAGCCGCGGTCGCGGCCGGGCTGGGCGGTGGCGCTGGCGCAACGGGCGGTGGCGCTGGATCCCGGCCGGCCGGAAGGGCACCATTCCCTGGCCTTGCGTCTGTCCGCCGCCGGGCGCCATGCGGAGGCGCTGGCGGTTCATCGGCAGGTGGCTGCACTGGAGCGCCATCCCGGCTACCTGATGGATTACTGCATCGCGCTGACCCGCGCCGGGGACAGCGCCGGGGCACTGGCGGTGGCGCACGAGATCAGGACGGCCTGGCCGCACCACGCCGGCATTCACAACACCATTGCGGAGCTGCTGCGCGCGCGCCGCGACGTGCCGGGCGCGCTGCGGCATGCCGAGCAGGCGTTGGCGCTGGACCCGGCGAGCGGGCATTACCAGCGCACCGTGGCTGTGCTGCGGGCCAAGCTGCGTCCGCTGGCGCCGCACTTGGCCGCTCATGCGCTGCTGTTGAGGGCACGCAGGGCGTTGCGGCGGAGGGACTGATACCGAGCGCCCTGTGTTTTGGCCGTTTTGGTTCGGGGCGTGGTTGCGAGGGAGCGGATGCGGTCCGGTGCGTCCATCACCCAGGTCCAGGCGGTGCAGCGCCGGTCCACGATGTTTGTCCCTCGCCTTCGATGGATGGTGTCGAACAGGCTGTCGCGGAGCTTGTTGGCGCGGAGGTGCTCCCGGATGCTCTCGACCGGGTTCCAGCCCGGGGCTGCCGGTTTTGCGCCGGGCCGCGCCATCGCAAGGCAGTACGGCATGGGTGCCGGGGGTGACTTGGCGGCTGACCTCGGCCAAGTGCAGGGTCAGGGCGCGGACGTTGAAGCCCGGCAATCGCACGTGCCCGTGAGCGGCCGGGTGCTCGCCAAGGCTTTGCGGTTGTCCTAGCTTTTCCAGCAAAATCTGGGGGAGGTAGCAATGTCGGTCTTGGCCAAGACGCCGCGGGTGCGGTCTATCCAGCGCACGGCGCTCGCCATGCTCGTGCTGGCCGGGGTGGTGAACTACATTGACCGCGCCACGCTGGCCGTCGCGAATCCGCTGATCCGGGACGAGCTGCACCTTTCGATCGCGGACATGGGATACCTGCTGTCGGCTTTCCTGTGGGCCTACGCCTTCGCGCAACTGCCGACCGGCGCCATGGTGGACAAGCTCGGGCCACGTCTGCTGCTGACGCTCGGGCTGTCGCTGTGGTCGTTCGCGCAGTTGCTCGGCGGGCTGGTGCAGAGCTTCGGGCAGTTCTTCGCCGCGCGCGTGCTGCTGGGCGTGGGCGAGGCACCGCAGTTTCCGACGGGCGCGCGGGTGGCGCGGGACTGGTTCAACCCGCGGGACCGGGGGCTTGCGACCGGCATATTCAACTGTGCCTCCACGCTGGGGACGGCCATCGCAGTGCCGCTGCTGACCGCGCTGATGTTGGGCTTCGGCTGGCGCTGGATGTTCGGCGTCATGGGCATTGCCGGGCTGCTGGTGGCGGTGCTGTGGTATGCCGTCTATCGCAACCCGGAGCAGGTGGCGCTGACAGCGGAGGAGAACGCTTACCGCACGCAGGGCGATCCGCCGGGCCAGCGCACGCGCGTGACGTTTGCCGAGTGGAAGCAGCTGTTCCGCTTCCGCACGACCTGGGGGATGATCGGCGGCTATTTCGGCTGCATCTATCTTACGTGGATCTATACCGCCTGGCTGCCGGGCTACCTTGAGATCCAGCGGCACATGAGCGTGAAGGGCACGGGCATCTATGCCGCGATCCCGTTCGCCTGGGGCGTCGTGGGCGGCGTGCTGGGCGGCTACCTGGCGGACGTGCTGGTGCGCCGGGGCGTCTCGCCCATGGGCAGCCGGAAATACCCGGCGGCGCTGGCGCTGTTGGGCACGGCGGCGTGTACGGTGGCGGCGGCGTGTGTGGAGAGCAACGCGCTGGCGATTGCGTTCATTTCGGCGTCACTGTTTCTGGTCTATGTGACCAGCACATGCGCCTGGGCGCTGTCCTCGGTGGGGGCGCCGACCAACTGCACCGCTTCCATCGGGGCGATGCAGAATTTCGGCGGCTACCTCGGCGGTGCGCTGGCGCCGACGGTGACAGGGTTGATCGTGCAGAACACCGGGTCGTTCGTCCCTGCGCTGGTCGTGGGCGCGGTGATCGGGGTGGTGTCTGCCGCGAGCTATGCCTTCGTGGTGAAAGACCCGATCACGGCGGCGGACCTTGGCGTTCCGGCCTCGCCGGATGTGCCTGTCTCGACCGTGGGGATTGCGGACTGAGCGGCTTGCGACGGACGGTTTTGGGCTGGACCGCTTTGGGCTTGGGAAACGCGGCGTTACACGTGGTCGTAGTCCACTAGGACGCGCCCGGTCGTGGGATGCGCCTGGCAGGTCAGGACGTAGCCGGCCTGGGTTTCCCACGGCTCCAGCCCGTAGTTCACGTCCATGCGGACGGCTCCCCCGGTTATCCGGGCGCGGCAGGTGCTGCACATGCCGCCGCGGCAGGAGTACGGCAGGTCCAAGCCGGCACGCAGGGCAGCGTCCAGCACGGTCTCCCCATCCTGCATCGGCACCTCCGTGCGGATGCCGTCCGATACGACCGTCGCCACGGCGAAGGGTGGTGCATCGGGCGCGGGGGTCGTTCGTGGGCGGGCGGGGGGCGGGGCGCCTGTGGTGAACCGTTCGCTGTGGATGCGCTCCGGCGGCAGGCCGGCCTGCGCCAACGCTGCCGATACGTCGGCGATCATCGCCTCCGGCCCGCATAGGAAGGCGTGGTCAATCCGGGGCGCGTCCAGCAGGCGGCCTAGCAGGGTCCGCACACGTGGGCCGTCCAGCCGGCCCCATAGCACCGGGACGTCCTGCTGCTCCCGGGACAGGACGTGGACGACGGTGAGGCGGCCCATGAAGCGGTCCTTCAGCTCCTCCAGGGCCTCGCGGAAGATGATGCCTGCGGTGGCGCGGCTGCCATACAGCAGCACGAAGCGGCTGCCGGGTTCGCGCGACAGCACGGAGCGCAGGATGGACAGCACCGGGGTGATGCCGGAGCCGGCGGCGACGCCCAGGTAGGTGCGTGAGGCCGCGGGGTCGAGGGCTACGGTGAAGCGGCCCTGCGGCGGCATGGCCTCGATCAGGTGGCCCGGCTGCAACGCGGCGTGCGCCCAGGCGGAGAACCGGCCGTCTGGGACGAGCTTGATCGCCACCCGCATCTCGCCGTCGTCCAGGCCGGAGCAGATGGAGTAGGACCGGCGGAGTTCCTCGCCGTCGAGGGTGGTGCGCAGGGTCAGGTATTGGCCGGGCTGGTAGGCGAAGCTGGGGCGGAGGCCGTTGGGTATGTCCAGGGCGACGCTGAGGGTGTCCGCCGTTTCCTGGCGGACGTCGGCGATGCGGAGGCTGTGGAAGCGGTTCATGAGGACGGTGGGGTAAGGCGGGGACTGCGGGTGGCGGAGAGGGCGAGGTATTGCTCCCTGTTCCTGCGGGAGAGGGTTGGGGTAAGGGAAGCCGCGGGCGCCGAGCCTGGATCGGGTGGGGCGGTGAGCCGCGTATGCTCTTCACGGGATGGCTGGTGCTGCTTGGCTTTCCTCACCCCGACCCTCTCCCGGAGGGAGAGGGAGGCTTTTGGTTTGGTGTTGAACCGGATGCGCCGGGGCGTCAGTGGCATTTGAAGTAGTCGAAGGGCTCGCGGCAGTTCAGGCAGCGCCATAGGGCCTTGCACGACGTGGAGCCGAACTCCGCGACGACCTCGGTATGGGCCGAGTTGCAGCGGGGGCAGGCGACCGTGTCCACGCCGAACAGGGCGCGGCGGCCGCTGCCGGCCACCGGTGGGGCGATGCCGTATTCCAGCAGCTTGCGCCGGCCGTCCTGGGTCATCCAATCGGTGGTCCAGGCGGGGGACAGCACGGTGCGGACCCGGCCGGGGATGCCGGCGCGGGATAGGGCCAGCTCGACCTCCATCACGATGACGCCCATGGCGGCACAGCCGGAGTAGGTCGGGGTGATCAGCACCTCGACCCCTTCGCCCGTCTCGGCCACGTCGCGCAGCACGCCTAGGTCGGCGATGGTCAGCACCGGGACTTCGGGGTCGGTGACCTCGGCGGCGGCGGCCCAGGCGCGGTCGCGCAGGCTGGTCACCAGGTGGCGCCGGGGTAGGTGCGCTGCAGGTGCTGCATTTCGGCCAGCATGAGGCCGAGGTGCTCGGTGTGGCGGCCTTGGCGTCCGCCCTTGTGCATCCAGGTGCCGGCGGGGCGGGCCAGGGTGGCCTGGTCCAGCACGGCGGCGACTGTGGCGTCGTAGGCCGGGCGCAGCGATGCCGGGTCAACTGCGACGCCCCCGGCCAGCAGCGCCGGGTCAGGGGCTGTGAACATCTCGCCAGTGTAGGGCCACAGGCGGTCCACGGCGGCCTGGGCGCGGCGGGCGCTTTCTTCGGTGCCGTCGCCGAGGCGGATCATCCACTCCGCGGCGTGGCGCAGGTGGTAGGCCACTTCTTTTTCTGCCTTGGCGGCGATGGCGGCGAGGGTCGGGTCGGCGCTGGCACACATCGCGCGCCACCAAGGGTCCATGAAGGCGGCATAGAGGAACTGCCGGGCGATGGTGTGGGCGAAATCGCCGTTCGGCTGTTCTAGGAGAAGCAGGTTGCGGTACTGTGGGGCGTCGCGCAGGTAGGCCAGGTGGTCTTCGCCGTGGCCGGCGCCTTCGGTTTCGCCGGCATAGGCGTATAGGCTGCGCGCCTGGCCCAGCAGGTCTAGGCCCATGTTGGCGAGGGCCACGTCCTCCTCCAGGGACGGCGCATGGCCGCACCATTCAGATAGGCGGTGGCCCAGTACTAGGGCGTCGTCCGCCCGTTGCAGGGTATACAGGACTAGGGAGGTTTCCTGGACTTGGATCGAGGTGGTCACTTCTTCCTTTCCCTCCGGGAGAGGGTTGGGGTGAAAGCGTCTTGGCTGCGGCGTGGGGAGTGCTGGTGTTGATGGGACCAAGCGCGCAATGGGCAGGGATGGCGCTTGCTCTCTCCCTCACCCCGGCCCTCTCCCGGAGGGAGAGGGAGAGGGACGCGGTGGTGCACTACATGTGGCCTACTTCGTCGGGCACTTCATAGAATGTGGGGTGGCGGTAGATCTTGCTGGCGGTTGGCTCGAACATCATCGCCTTGTCGGCGGGGTCGCTGGCGGTAATGGCGTTGCTGGGCACCACCCATAGGGACAGGCCCTCGCCGCGCCGGGTGTAAACGTCGCGGGCCGCCTGCAACGCCATAGTGGCGTCGGCGGCATGGACGCTGCCGGCATGCTTGTGCGCCAGGCCGTTGCGGCTGCGGATGAACACTTCCCATAGCGGAGTCCTGGTCTCGGTCATGCTGCCGCCTTCTGCGCCCGTTGGCGCCGCTTTTCCGCGTGCGCCAGGGCGGCCTCCCGCACCCAGGCGCCGTCCGAGTGCGCCTTGTTGCGGCCCTCCAGCCGCTCCCGGTTGCAGGGGCCGTTGCCGGCCAGGACCTGGCGGAACTCGTCCCAGTCAATGGCGCCGAAGCTGTGGCGGCCTGTTGCCTCGTCCAGCTTTAGATCGGGGTCGGGTACGGTCAGGCCCAGGAACGCCGCCTGCGGGGCCATGGCGTCCACGAAGCGCTGGCGCAGCTCGTCGTTGGTGAAACGCTTGATCTTCCAGGCCATGCTGGTGTCGCTGTGCTGGCTTTGCCCGTCCGGCGGGCCGAACATCATCATCGCCGGCCACCACCAGCGGTCCAGGGCATCCTGCGCCATCGCCTTTTGCTCCGGTGTGCCGCGGCATAGCGTCAGCATGATCTCGTAGCCCTGGCGCTGGTGGAAGGACTCCTCCTTGCACACCCGCACCATCGCGCGGGCGTAAGGGCCGTAGCTGCACCGGCACAGCGGGATCTGGTTCATGATCGCGGCGCCGTCCACCAGCCAGCCGATGGCGCCGATGTCGGCCCAGGTCAGCGCCGGGTAGTTGAAGATGCTGCTGTACTTGGCGCGGCCGGACAGGAGCTGGTCCTGCAGGTCCTCCCGGGCGACGCCCAGGGTCTCGGCGGCGGA
>CAXTDP010000368.1:0-6000 GCA_964242295.1 uncultured Acetobacteraceae bacterium
GCCGGCTGGCGCGGTGGTGGGCGTGGCAGATGGCGACGGCGAGCGCATCGGCGGCATCGGCCCGGCGCAGCGTCGCGCCGGGCAGCAGGCGGCGGACCATGAGGGCGACCTGCTCCTTGCTGGCGCCGCCGGTGCCGACGACGGCCTGCTTCACCCCCATCGCGCCATATTCGGCCACCGTGATGCCGGCCAGCGCCGGCGCCAGCAGCGCGACGCCGCGGGCATAGCCGAGCTTGAGCGTCGCAGTGCCGTTGCGGTTGACGTAGGTTTCCTCGACCGCAGCCTCGTCCGGGCGGTGCTCCTGGAACAGCAGCGTCAGGGCATCGTGCAGGAACTTCAGGCGATGAGGGACGGAGTGGGTGTTGTCGGTGGCGATCACGCCATCCGCCACATGGCGCAGCCGGTTGCCGTGCACGTCTATGACGCCCCAACCGGTGAAGCGCAGGCCGGGGTCTATGCCCATCAAGCGCGCCATCAGGCTGTTGCGCCTCTGCTCCCTCTCCCTTTGGGAGAAGGCCGGGGTGAGGAGGTCTTGAGGCGCAGCGCTTGCTGATGCAGAACCTGGTGCAGGTGGCACGGGCAGCGCCCTGCTCCGTAGCAAGACACCCTCACCCCGGCCCTTTCCCGGAGGAAGAGGGAGAAGGGCGCCGCTCTCACGCCGAGAGCGCCTGCATCACGTCCTCGGGGATGTCGAAGTTGGCGTAAACGTTCTGCACGTCGTCGCTATCCTCCAGCGCATCTATCAGCTTCAGCAGGCTGGCTGCGCGCTCCTCGTCCAACGTTACGGACGTGGACGGGCGCCAGTCCAGCTTGGCCGACGCGGGCGGGCCGAATCGGGCCTCCAACGCATCGCGCACGGCGAAGAAGTCGTCCGCCGCGCAGGTCACCTCGTGCCCATCCGGGCCGCTGGCGGCGTCGTCGGCGCCGGCCTCGATGGCGCCCTCCAGCATGGCGTCGGCGCTGGCGGCCTTCGCGGGATACTCGATCACGCCCACCCGGCTGAACATGAAGCTGACCGAGTTCGTCTCGCCCAGGGCGCCGCCATGCTTGTTGAACGCCGCGCGCACGTCGGAGGCGGTGCGGTTGCGGTTGTCGGTCAGGGTTTCCACGATCACGGCGACTCCGGCGGGTCCATAACCTTCATACCGTACTTCGGTATAATCGTCCCCGCCTCCGGCGCCGGTTGCCTTCTTGACCGCGCGCTCGATGGTGTCGCGCGGCATGTTGGCCTCGCGCGCCGCGGACATGGCGGCGCGCAGCCGAGGGTTGAACGCCGGATCGGGCAGGCCCTGGCGGGCGCTGACGGTGATCTCGCGGATTAGCTTGGCAAACTGCCGGGCGCGCTTGGCATCCTGCGCGCCCTTGCGGTGCATGATGTTCTTGAATTGGCTGTGGCCAGCCATGGGCGGGGTTCCATGTCTTTGGTGTGCCGAAAGCCCCTTCTAGCAGGCCGGCATCACCTGGGACAGCCGCCCGCCTTGGCGCACCGGCTCGGCGCTGACGGCGAGGCCGGTCGCGTCGTCCGTCACGACAAACAGGCCGCAAAGCGTCGCAGGCCCTTCGGCCGGACCCAGCCGCTCGCCGGGCACCTTGCGCCAGAACCGGGCGGCGCTGCCCTCCTTGGTCATGCCGATCACGCTGTCGTAGTCGCCGCACATGCCGGCGTCGGACTGGTAGGCGGTGCCGCCCACCAGCACCTGGTAATCCCCCGTCGGCACGTGAGTGTGGGTGCCGACCACCAACGAGACCGAGCCGTCGAAGCTGTGGGCATAGGCCAGCTTCTCGCTCGTGGCCTCGGCATGGAAGTCGCACACGATGGCGGCGATGCTGGCGCCGAGCTTGTAACGGGACAGCAGCTCCGCCGTACCGCGGAACGGGCAGTCCAGCGCATCCATGAACAGCCGGCCCATCGCGTTCAGCACCAGCGCCTTGCGCCCATTCTGCAGCGTCACAACCACCGACCCGGCGCCCGGCGTGCCAGGCGGGAAATTCAGCGGGCGCACGATCCGCGGCTGCTGTGCAATGTAGGGGATCAGCTCCTTGCGGTCCCAGGCATGGTTGCCAAGGGTGATGGCGTCGGCGCCGGCCCCCAGGATCGCCTCCGCCATGTCAGGTGCCAGGCCGAAGCCGTGGCTGGCGTTCTCGCCGTTGACCACAACCAGATCGGCACGCAGGTCGGCGCGCAATTTGGGTAATGCAGCAGTGACGGCGTCGCGGCCGGAACGTCCGACAACGTCGCCGAGGAACAGGATTCTCATTGGGGACAGTCCGCTTTGAACAGTTCGATGGTTCCCGCATATGGCGCTCCGCCGTTCCACGCCAGCTTGCGTGGGGACGAAAGGGGTGTGCCGACCAAGCGCGGTCCCGCCAAAGGATGGCGGCTTCGGCCGGCCGAGCTTGATCGTCCCGTTCTCGGGATGGTGGGAGCGCATCGGTCCAACGTCGCAGCGCGCGGGCACGAGTCGGACACCCGGCACCTGGAAGGCCGGATTCCGCCGATGCCTCAGTGCGGACGCGCGACGCGGCGGGACTGCGCCTGGATACCACGCCGCGTTCTGGCATCCCTATGCCAAGTGGCGCGGCCCTGCCCAGGCGATGCCGTCAGCGGCGGAACCAGGTCAGGCCCACCTCGGTCGCCACCGCGTCCAGCGGCACATCATGCGAGCCTGCCGGCACCTCCGGCACGCGCTGCACGGCATACGCGCAGCCGATCGTGCGCCGGCTCGGCAGCGCCGCCAGGGTCCGGTCGTAGTAGCCGCCGCCATAACCCAGCCGCCGGCCCCGTCCGTCCCAGGCCAACAGCGGCACGAGCAGCACGTCCGGTATGCCGGCCTCGCCGATGGGACGGACCGTGCCGAAGCGTTCGGGGCGCATTGCGTCACCAGGCCGCCAGCGCGCGAATCCAAGAGGCTGGCCACGCGGGGGCGTGATGGGAAGCAGAATGGGATGGCCGCTGTCGTGCAGGGCATGCAGCAACGGACGGATGTCAATCTCCGTGCCGATGGGCCAGAAACCGGCGACGCTCTGGCCGGGCTGCGGTGCGGCGTCACGAAGCACGTGCCCGGCCAGGCGGACTCCGAGTGCCGGGTCTTGGGTGGCACGCAAGGCAAGCATCGTCCGGCGCAGGGCTGGTTTGGGGTTTGTCATGGGCCTGATGCGCCCTGCCCTGCCTCCTTTACCCCAACCCTCTCCCGGAGGGAGAGGGAGTAGTAAGCCTTAGTTTGCGTGGGGTGGAGCCGCCCTGGCCGTTGGCGTCTCACCCTCCCAAGGCCTGCTTGCGCAGGTGGGCGCCGGGTACCATGACCACGGTCATGGCAGCGCCAGCTCCCGGGAGAGTGCTTATTGGCCCTGGGGGTGAAGTGCCTGACGCACCGGGCAGCCCCGCGGCGATACTTAGGCCCGCTCCATCGCCGCCGCAATGCTTTCCGCCCGTTCTGCAAGCTGAGCCAAGCGCGCCGGCTCCACGGGGGGAGGCAGCGAGGTTTGGCCCAGTGGGTGACCGGGCGCATGGCCACGACGGTTCTGGGCGTCGGCCAATTCCGCTGCCATGTCGTGCAGCTCGTCCGCCATGAGCAATGCAGCCAGCACCAGCAGCCGGCTTTCGCCGCTTTGGCTGCCCAGCGCCTTGACGCGGGTCATACGCTCCTCGACCGCGCCGGCCATTGCGCGCAGGTGGTTCTCCTGCCCGTCCTCGCAGCCAACTGTGTAGGCGTATCCGTTGATCTTAAGGCTGACCTGGGCCATGGGCGGGTTCCTCCTCGTCCAGCGCTTCGCGCAGTTGCAGGATCAGGCTGTCCAGCCGGGCAACCAGCGCAGGATCGGCAGCAGGCGCCGGCGGTGCAGGCAGCCTCGCTGCCAGCCGGGTAATCCGCTCCAGCGCGGCTTCCAGGCGGGCGGCGGAGTCGATGGGGCTGCTGTCCGTCATGCTGCGTTGTGCCGTCCATGCGTCGTGGCGCTGCTTTGCCGGTTGAAGCTTTCGCGTGCAACCGCTTGAAGGTCAAGCATGACCCTGCCGCCAGCCATCATTATCCATGGGCTGCCCCATGCCTTGTCGGTGCTTGCGGCAGCCCGTCCGGTGACGCTGCTGTCGGCGCCGGGGGCGGCGTGCTACGCTGGGTGCGGGTGGTGGCGTGCGGTTGTTACGGCGGCGTTGGCGGCGCATCCCGGCGCAGTTGCCCCAGACGTGCTGGACTGCGCCGACGCGCCGGGCCGGGCCTTGGAGGCGCTGTCTGTCGGGTGCCGGCTGGTTATGCTGCACCCCAGCCCGGCCTGGCCCGACATCGCCGCACGGGCGGAGTCGTGCGGCGCACGGCTGTTGGCCGCGGCCCCGCCTGCGCTGGACATGGGGCGGCGTGGCGAATACCGGCGGCTCGCGGCGTGGCTCGGCATATAGCCCAGGACGCAGCGTGCGGATGCCGCCCACCCATGACAGCGGCTGGCCGTGACAGCGGCCGGCCCATCGGCTAAGCCGCACCGGATGCCGGTGGCGACCGGCTCAGGAGTGCTGCATGCGGATCACGCCAGTCATCAATGCCGTCCTTCATCCGCCTGTCCGGGACTCCGGCGCTAAGATCAAGCGCCCCGACGCATATGCGGGCTGAGGACTGATCGTGCCCGAACCCGGGACAGCCGGCGACCCCTGCCGGCTTTACCTTGTCACGCCCACCAGCGCCGGGCCGGCGTTTGCGGACCCGCTCGCCCGGGCGCTGGACGCGGGCGACGTGGCAGCGGTGCAGTTGCGGCTCAAGGATGCGGCGGACGACCAGTGGCGGCGGGCCATTGATGCCCTGCGTCCGGTGGCGCAGTCGCGGGGCGTCGCCTTCCTGCTGAATGATCGGGCCGACTTGGTGGCGGCCACAGGCTGCGACGGCGTCCACGTCGGCCAGGAGGATACGCCGGCACCGGACGCCCGGCGCCTGATTGGGCCTGGCTTGACGTTGGGGGTGACCTGCCGCGACAGCCGGGACCTGGCGATGCTGGCCGGGGAGGCCGGAGCGGATTACGTTGCCTTCGGCGCATTCTTTCCCACGGCAACCAAGGATGCGCCGACCAGGGCGGACCCGGACATCCTGGCGTGGTGGAGCGATCTGATGGAGCTGCCCTGCGTCGCCATCGGCGGCATTACCGCCGAGAACTGCGCGCCGCTGGTGGCCGCCGGCGCCAGCTTCCTGGCCGTTGTGGGCGCGGTGTGGAGCCACTCCGACGGTCCCGCCGCCGGCGTGCGCGCGATGAACGCCGCCATCGCTGCCGCCCCGCCGCCTCCGCTCCCTGGCACGGCCCTCCTTGGAGCCTGATAGGACCAGACAGCCGCGGAGCCTGGGTCTCGGCATTGCACCGGCAGGTTTGGCAATGGTCGTGCAGCCCAGCCGGGGACAGGCGGCGGTAAGCAACGGGTCTGGCTGCTGCGGTTAGGACCCGCATCGGACCGGGCCGCGCCGCAAAGAGCGCCGTTGATCGGCTGAGCCGGCGCGGGTGGCCAACGATGCTGCCGAGCCGCGTGGGAATCCGACGAACCGAACAGCGAACCGTTCCAGGGCCGCTGCCCGGCCCTGTCTCACGGTTGACGTTGCTTCAACTGGCCTGGCCCGCTTAGCCGGTTACCTGTTCCCCCCGCCACCATTGGCGAAGCCCGGCTCTGCAGGGTTCACGCGTCCAGCCGGACTCGGCTGGATACCGCCGGTATATGTGCCGTCTCCCGACTGGGAGCAGGTGATGGGGAGGGCCAGGGACACGGCTGTCAGCAAAGCGGCGCGGCGGATGGCGGAGAGCTTCATGCGGCGGCAACGCGGAGCGGCATGGACTGTTCCTTGCCGTGCCTTGCGCCGGGCTGTGCCATCCTTGCTGGCAGCAGCAGCCCGCAGGCCATCTGCGTGACAAGCCTCGCAAGCCTGCTTAGCCGCAGCTATTCCCCCGCAACGCCCAGGACACCACGCGTCCGCCAGACAGCTCGAACGTCGTTTCACATCCGCGCTCGACCAGTTGCGGCGGGAAACCGCCGAA
>CAXTDP010000369.1:0-5998 GCA_964242295.1 uncultured Acetobacteraceae bacterium
GGCCCGACGAAGTTGCAGTATCCATAGGTGGAAGCCGGCCCACTAGCCTCGACCCTTATCAAGCGACACCAGGAACCCAGCCACTGGCGACATTGAAAACCCAACCACCCCCGTCATGCTGATGCTCCAGCCTGGGCCGGTGTGGTTGTGGATTCGAGCAGCCCCGAACGGCGCTTCTCGCGCAACCGTAGCTTTTCCCAGCGGAACCCCGTCAAAGATGTCCCACGGGTCCGGGGCATGAGCGGCAGTTTGAGGGTTCGCCATCAGGAACTCCGTCGCGTAGTGCCGTCAAGGACCGGATCGGGCGCGCCCGGCTGCATCGCGTTGTGGACAGGCTGGACCGCCCGACCCATGGTCGGCAGCGCGGCGCCGAGGGCGAGGCAGGACAAGGCGGAGGGCACCGGATCGTGCGGGGCGGCCGGGGTGTTCATGGCGGTGCGCTAGCCGCTCCCCAAGGCCGAGATGAACAGCGCGGGCAATCCAGAGCCATAGGTGTTCTGCGGGATTTTTACGGCACAGGGCGACGAATTAGCCGGCAACCCGGTGAACGTGTAGCTGTTCGTCGAAACCGTCGTGTCGGCCACGCTGCCATAAGGACCGCTGCCGACGCCCGGATTTGCCAGCACATGATAGCTGGTCGCCGTCGAGGTCCAGTGCATCGTGACGCCGGTTGAGGTCGCGCCGGTATCCGCCGTCTGCGTCGGCGTGGCCGGCAGCGCGCCCGGCGGTGCTGTCACGGTGAACGGGCCACTTTCGTAGAGAAGGGCGGCGCTGGGGTTCTGCACTGGTCCGGGGTAGGCATAGACCCGAACCGTATAGGCCCCTGCATTCTGCGGGATCAGCAGATTGAGGGTGCTCGGCATGACAGTGCTGGCCCAGGCCAGCCCCTCATTCGCGCTGGTCGCCACCCTGTATAGCATGAACGAAACGGTGTTCTGCTGGGCGCTATACGTCACTGCCGACAACTGCTGCCCCGCGACGATGGTTATCGGCAGGCCAGACAATGTGCCATCTGCGGGGATCGTGCTGCCACTCGGGGTAGGCGTCGGCGTCGGGCTAGGCGTGCTACTGCCCGACCCATTGATCGTTGCAACTAAACCACGTCCAGTTTGAGAACCGTAGCCTCTCCTGGGTTGAGGTGGACGGAGACGACCGCCGTCTCCCCAAAAGCTCCGACTATGGGTCTCAAATTGGACGTGGTTTAGTGGCGCCAGCGTCACCGCGAGCTGCGCGGGTGTGTAGGCCAGCAGCCCGGTGCCGGACATCAGAGTGTCGCTGGACGCTGGCGCGGTTGTCGCCGCCGTGGGTGCCACCGCGTTCACATCATAGAAACCGGTGGTGTTGATTTTGAAGCCAACGCCGAGCGGCAACGTCGGCACGGGTGGCACCTTGAACACAAACCGGCTCATGACCGACTCCTCCATGCAGGAGATTGAAGCCCGGCCAGCATTGGCAACTTGCCCGCCAGGTAAGCCGCGATGGTTGGGAGCGGGATGCACGCCGAGGTGCCGTCCAGCGCCTCGACCAAGAAGTCCGCGTCGGCAGGTGCTGGACCAACATGCAGGCGCACGCCAGGCGGCAGATCGTCCGGGCTGACATCAACCAGCGCCCCGCACATCTGCAGCGCCCGCCAGGTCGTTGCGCGTATCGACCAGCCCATCATGAAGGCGTGGCGCGGCTCGATTGTAAGGATGCCTGCCGTGCGGGAGACGCTGCCGGCCACCGTCGCCGGGCCGGTGTCGGCGTTGATGACATGCGCCACCACGTACGATCCCGTGCCGTGCATCAGCGTGTAACGGCCGGCGCTCAGGCGATAAGCGGCGCCGTGGTCCGGCCGGATCGGGGTGGGCGCGGACAGGGTGACCTGCAGGCTACCTATGGCGAATGGGTGGGACATACGGCGGCCCTCACTTCACGTAGGGCGTGGAGCTGGCGAGGTGATTCACGCCGTCCGGGGTTTGTACCCAATAATAATAGGTGCCGGACGCCAGCGCCGGGATCACGTCTGGACCCTTACGCGAGTTGATCCATGCGCCAGCACCATTGTTGTAATAGGACGTAGCGCCGAAGCAGGTTGCCGGGGCATCCGTGCCGCCCTTGCAACTCGGCGCCGTCGTGCTGGACGTGGACAGCCCGACGAGGACCAAGGAGGATGTTTCAGGCGTGCCATCGTTCCGAGTGACTTGGCTCGCCGCCAGGCCGCCATCAGAGAACACCACCCCGCCACCGATGGTCCAGGTGATGCCGTTAAACGTCGGATCGCCGGTATTGCCGGCATAGGCATTCGTGCTGCCGGCCAGGAAAGTTTGCGCGTTGGCGACGTTGCCTTTCCAGATGCCAATTTCCTGATAAACTGCCGCCCAGCCGTCCACACCCAAGCCGTCATTGTCCACGGCGCTGGTGTGGTTCGGCGCGAAGCCCGGCACGGCTTGATTCATAATCATCAACTGCATCCCGACATAAGCCAGGGCATTGCCGTTGCTCGCGTCCTGATACGAAACCGACTTGGTGTAGTCCAGGTAGCCCGAGATAATCAGCTTGCCGTCCTCGAACACATTCATGGAGCCATCGGGGCGCCAGTCGAAAACCATGTCGTGAAACGCCGCCGATTGATCGAACGGCAATTCCTCATAGTCCGGCCCAGCGTTCAGGTGCGCCACATAACCGCTGCCATTCGCCCCATAGGTCTGGTGCGGGAACTTCCCGCGCTCCCAAATGCCGCCGTAAATGTTCGGATAGCCGTGGTTGACCTGGTAGCCCGTCACCGTGCCGGGTGCGCGAGAGAACCCATCGTCAATGTCGATTTCTTCGCACGCCCCGTATGGAAGGTAGCTCGTCTGGCCACAGTTGTGCATGGCGGCCTTGGCGGCATCACTATAAAGGCTCGTGTTGCCGGTCGGCGGAATCCCCTGGTTGATCGAGAACAACCACGCCGGCACCCAGGACAGATCGCCTTTTGGTGACCTGCGCCGCAGCTTGATCGTCATGCCCGGCCGGATCGGAAGCTGGGAAAGGATGATGCCCGCGCCGTAGATGTTGCCCGGCCCGCAGTTGGTGTGACTGGCAGAGCACGCGGCCCGGAGGTGCAAGCCATCAGTACCGACGACATGCAAGTTGTTCGGACTGGTCGGCGGACACGTGCGCAGGACCGTGAAGAAGGTGGAGTTGTTCGATTGGCCGGTGTCCATCGGGCCACCGATGGCCTGGTCAAGATTGCCTTCCATCGTGGTCGTGTAGAACGTGTTGTAGACCTGCTGGGTGGTCGTGATGTTGGCGTTCGGGGTCGCGGTGCCGAAAATCGCGCCGAATTGCTGGGTCGCGCCACTTTCCATTGCCAGCCCGTCGCCCACGGCAATGTTGCTGTTCAGCGGGAACGGGACGCCATTGCCGCCCGCGGTCGGCACGTTCACGGTCGTCAGGAAGTCGCCTTGCAGGTCCACCGCAACCGGCGGTTTTGCCGTGGTCACGCCGAAGGTGATTGGCGAAACCGTGCCATCAAGCGGATAGAGCGCGGCCTGGCGTTTCAGCTCTGCCTGGCGCTGGGCAATCGACGGGTAGCCCAGGGCGTCCTCGATATAGGCGGCGTCCCAAAGACAGTGGTTGAGGATTTCGGAGCTGTCCGGCGTGAATGCGTTGATCTGCCCTGCGGATGTCGTGAGGGTCACAGTCCCGTTCCGCAGCAGCGTGATGGTGCCGGTGCTATCATCCGAGATGATCTCGATCACCTGCCGTTGGCCGCACGCGGTCAGTGCGCTGCTTGGCTCCACGCCGTTGGCGCTGCCGAGGTTGGATTGAACCTGCAAGGCGCAATCGGTGGCCCCTGGTGCGCCAAAAACCTTGACGCCGCTGCTGCCAAGCAGGGTGCGGAACAGTTCGTTGGACCCAGGCGAGATCTGCTTGACGACAAACCAGAAATCGTTGGACTGGCTGGACTGAACAGTCCGCTTGGCAACGGACACCGGCACCAGAAGGCTATCGTATGCGCTGTTCGGCTGGGCGGCGGTGCCGCGCAGCACGGGCCGACCTGTGGACCACCCATCGAGCACAAGCAACGACTCGCCGTAGCCATGCAGCAGGACAGTGCCATCCGGCAGCGAGGCCGCCAGGACGTTGTTGCTTGCGTCCACCTGAATGCCGGGTGTCCCGGATACTGCCGGTGCCGTGCCGGTCGGCATCGCCGCATCGAGCTGGTAGAGCAGGCCGGGCAGGGTACTGGGCTGCGCGGTATAGGGGGCGTAGCTCCCGACTGGGACCGGGGTGGCGGTGATGTGCGGCGCGATGCTCGGCACGCCGTTGATGCCAGGCAGAATGCGATAGGGCGACACGTTCTGCGCCAGGGCGGCGGATGCGCCGAGGATGGTAGCGGTCAGGAGTAGGGCGCGGCGCATTGCTAGACTTCCACGGCCGAGTTGATGTTCCAGGACCAGGTCAGGGGCGTGCTGGCCAGGCCGCGGGCGCTGATCCGGCAACCGGAACCGCTGGCAGTGACGACGGGGACCGCAAGTGTGCCGGCATCATTCACAAGCGCGGTGTCGCCTTGGAACAACCCGACCGAAACATCCCCGAACAGGGTGCAGGTGCCGGATGCCTTCTTGCAGGACCAAGCCACGGCGTTTTCCTGCGTGCTGGTGTTCCGGGCGACGACTTGGCCAGTGTAGCGTTGCACGGCGGTAGCAGACGGCGTGTTGAGCGTTGCCAGCACGGTCAACGTGGCGTCGGCGGTCGTGACGCGCTGAGGTGCTGGGACAAGGCGGCTCATTTCAGGCCGGCACCGCTTCCTGTGCGAGCGGTACGGCCAAGGCAGGTGCGTCATGGTGCCGGGACTGCGCCGCCAGATCCTCGACCCAAGCCGCAAAAGCATCGCCGCGGATCAGAACACGACGACCAACATTCATCGTTTGCGGGCCAGTGCCGGCAGCAATCCGCCGTTCAAGGAAACGACGCGAGATGTGCACCCGCGCGGCCACTTCATCTTTGGTCAGAAGCTCGAAACTCATCTGAACTCCAAGGGTGATGCGATAAATTAAATCATAGTGCTGCGACAGCAACGGTTCAAGGTTTTTCGCTGTTTGGCGCACCAGTGCGCGTCATTGACTTGGCTGAATAAGCAATAAGTCACACACGCACTCTCTCACTCTCTTTGTTTATTTATTGCGGGTGAATGCTTGACGAACGGCGAGAGTTTGACCTATCCAGTGCCCGGTAGCCCACGCACGCCTGGCGTTTCCCTGCATCGCTCGGGCAACCGGCAGACCCGGGTACGCTGGGACCTCCGGATGCAATCACGGAACGTCGGCCACACTCATGCGCCAGTTAGTGTGGGCTGCGTCGGGCCGCCTATCTCCGCCGGGATACGATGGCGTTGGAGACCACGGCGTTCACTGCATGCACTCTACCTGCCCCGCCCCTGCCTGCTCTGTCTGGTCCCGAGCCAGCACCATCGCATCCGCCGCGTGCAGCACGACCAGATTCCACGCGACATCGGCGACACGCCTGCGCTCCGTTCTCCGCTCACAGCATCACCAGCCAAACAGCCAAGGCTGCGAAAAGCATGACGAACGCCGCACCAAACACAGTTCTGGCACGATCCCGGTCTTGCCAGCCTTCGTGCAGCAGGACTCCACTAATTACAACACCAGAGCCAACAACCATGGACATCACCACTCCGAACAGGACTTTGCTCATGCCGCGCCTCCGTCAGCCCACGCGTGCCTGGCGTTTGTCACTGTGCAGTCTCCATCTGCTCCTGCCGCACCCGCTCCGCTCGACTCCGCGCCAGCGCCACCGCATCCGCCGCCCGCAGCGCAACTAGGTTCCACGCGACCGTCGCCACGTCCCCGCGCAGCAGCGTGACCGTGATCGTCTCGGGTTCGCGCTCCATCACCAGCAGCTCGTGCGGGCTGGCGGTGACGCACACGTCGCCCGTGGCCTGGCAGATCGCGCGCGGGTCGAGGTTGACGCACGTCCACATGCCGGGAGCGCCGAGGAGAAGGAGGGC
>CAXTDP010000370.1:0-5995 GCA_964242295.1 uncultured Acetobacteraceae bacterium
GCGGCACCCCGCGCAAGGGTCGGGCCGGGCGCAAGGGCGCCCTTGCGCGGGGTGCCGCCTGGCGGCGGGGAAGGGGGGGCTCAGAAAAGCTAAGCAGAGAAGGACCACCTCATGACACTGCCCCGCACAAGCCCAACGGCTGCCTCGACTGGATGGGAGCCGGCGTCGTGACCCGGCGACCGCGGCCTCCGGTCAACGGGGGTGGCCGCACCCCGCAGAGCATCCCCGACCCTGCTACCCCGCCATCCGGTCCGCCAGCTTTCCTGGGAACCTGGGGATGGCGCCAGCCTGGCCCCACGGAGAGCAACGAGGACTGGCTGGAGCGGACCACCCGGCAGCGCCAGGCGATCATCGACGCTGCCTCGAACTGGCTGGAGTTCGGCCGGACGGTAAGGGTCCATTCCGATCCACGCGCCGGCGGCGGCGACATGGCCGGACGCACCGGCACGATCCACCGCATCAGCAGCCGCGTCTTCGCCGACTACGCCACCGTGCAGTTCGCCCCGCAGGGTCGGGAGAGGGTGTCACGCACCCGGCTGCTGCCACTCGAAATCCTCGAACCCGTCGAGTGACCCGGCCGGGCTGACCACCCAGCCCCCCTTCGCCTGCCCCCTCAACCGCATCAGGCCACGCGACTGCCCACCGGCAGATGCGCGGGCTTGCGCGCTTTCCAGCAAGGACGATTTCCCATGAGCAAGATCTGCAGCTCCCAGCCCGGCCTGTTCGACAGCACCAGCCTTGGCTGGGGGTTCGACCTCGGCATCGGCGGCTCAGCCGGCGCAAGCCGGTTTCGCGAGACGGCGGAGGAGGACATCCCGGTTGCGGCGCCGGCGCAGCCTGCTATCCCGCGCCTCCCGGCCGTCACCTACCGCCTTAGCGGGGAGCGTGCGCTTGCCGCCGGCTGGAAGGCACGCGCGGCCGACAACATCGCCGCCATCCGGCTAGCCCGGCAGATCGAGGACGAGGGGCGTGCAGCGACCGCGGCAGAGCAGGCCCGCCTGGCGCTGTTCACCGGCTTCGGGGCGACCGACCTCGCCAACAGCTTCTTCCGCCGCGCCGGCGAGACATTCCGGCCGGGCTGGGAAGACCTGGGACACGAGCTGGAGCAGCTGGTCTCGGCCGAGGAGATGTCCGCGCTCGCCCGCGCGACGCAGTATGCCCACTACACCCCGGAGTTCATGATCCAGGCGATCTGGTCGGCGGTGCAGGCCATGGGCTTCGCCGGAGGCACCATCCTGGAGCCGGGCTGCGGCACCGGGCTGTTCCTGGCGTTGATGCCGGAGGCGGCAGCAGCCCGGACGGCGATCACCGCCATCGAGATGGACCCGTCCACCGCGCGCATCGCCAAGCTGCTCTATCCCGAGGCGTGGGTGCGCCAGGAGGACTTCACCAAGGCGAAGATCTCCGAGACCTTCGACCTAGCGATCGGCAACCCGCCGTTCAGCGACCGCACCGTGCGGGGCGATGACCCGTGCGGCAAGCTCGGCTTGTCGCTGCACGAATACTTCATGGCGCGCTCGATCGAACGGCTGAAGCCGGGCGGCCTGGCGGCGTTCGTGTGCTCGCGCTTCGCCATGGACCGCATCGACCCGAAGGGCCGGGCCTGCATCGCCGGGATGGCCGACCTGGTGTGCGCCGTGCGGATGCCGCAGGGAGCGATGATGGCCGCGAGCGGCACCGAGGTCGTGGTGGACCTGCTGTTTTTCCAGCGCCGCGCACCAGGCCAGGAGGCGGGGGGTGCCGCCTGGCATGATCTGGTGGAGGTCCTGCCGGCGACGGACGAAGAGGGCGCGCTGCAGGTCAACCGCTATTTCGCCGAGCACCCGGGCATGGTGCTCGGCACCCACGCCTGGACCACCGGCCCGTATGGCGCGGTCTATACCTGCCGCGCCAGTGGAGAGGACCTGCGCGACGCGCTGGCAGCAGCGACCGCGACACTGCCGCGTGGCATCCACCAGGCGCCGGATGGCTCGACGCCCGTCCGTCCCGCTGAGACGGTGCGGCTCAAGGTCGGCACCGCGGCCGAGGGCGCCACGATCAAGGAGGGCAGCTACGTCGAGGTCGGCCGCGAGCTGATGCAGGTGATCGACGGCCAGCCGGTGGCCGTCGTGGTGAAGTCGGGCAAGGGGACCGAGGGCATCTTCGCCAAGCACGCGAGGATCATCCGGCTGCTGATCCCGGTGCGGGACGCCCTGCGTGAGGTGCTGCGCAGCCAGGTCGAGAACCAGCCCTGGGGCGCGGCGCAGGTGAAGCTCCGCATTGCCTACGGCGCCTTCGTCCGCACGTTCGGGCCGATCAACCTGACAACGACGACGCGGAGCACGGATGCCGAGACGGGCGCCGTGACGGAGACGCAGCGGCGGCCGAACCTGGCGCCGTTCGCCGACGACCCCGACTGCTGGCTGGTCGCTTCGATCGAGGACTACGACCCGGAGAGCGGCACCGCCAAGAAGGGGCCGGTATTCACCGAGCGGGTGATCCACCCGCCGGCCGAGCCAGTGATCGTCACCGCCACCGACGCCTTGGCCGTGACCCTGGCCGACGTCGGCCATGTGGATATGGACCGGGTGGCCGAGCTGCTGGGCCGCTCGCGCGAGGACACCGTGGCCGAGCTGGGCCAGGCCGTGTTCCTCGATCCCGAGACGGCCGACCCGGAGGGCAGGGTGGGCTGGCAGACCGCGGACGCCTACCTGTCGGGCGCGGTGCGCGGAAAGCTGGCCAAGGCCCGCGCTGCGGCGGAGACGGACCCCCGCTACGGCCGCAACGTCGAGGCCCTGGCCCTGGTGCAGCCGCCGGACCTGCGGCCGTCCGACATCACCGCGCGCCTGGGTGCGCCCTGGATCGCGGCAGAGATCGTGGCGCTGTTCAGCGAGCAGGTGATCGGCATCAAGACCACCGTCCGCCACACGCGGGAGATCGCCGCCTGGAGCGTGGACAAGCGGGTGTTCGCCGGACAGGCCGCGGCCACGTCGGAGTGGGGCACCGCGCGCCGTCACGCCGGCGAGCTGCTGGACGACGCGCTCCACTCCTCGATCCCGACGATCTGGGACATCTGGCGCGACGCGGACGGCGAGCACCGGAAGGTCAACGCGGACGAGACCGAGGCCGCCAAGGAAAAGCTATCCAAGATCAAGACCGCGTTCGAGAGCTGGATCTGGACCGACCCGGAGCGCACCGACCGGCTGGCCCGCATCTACAATGACACCTACAACAACTTGGTCCCGCGCCACTTCGACGGCTCGCACCTGACCCTGCCGGGCGCCTCCAGCACGATCAGCTTCCGGGCGCACCAGAAACGCGGCGTGTGGCGGATCGTGAGCGCCGGCAGCCCCTACCTCGCCCACACGGTCGGCTCCGGCAAGACCTTCCTGATGGCGGCGGCGATCATGGAGCAGAAGCGGCTGGGGTTGATCACCAAGGCGCTGATGGCCGTTCCCGGCCACTGCCTGGCCCAGGCCAGCCGGGAGTTCCTGCAGCTCTACCCGACCGCCCGCATCCTGGTCGCCGACGAGACCAACTTCGTCGCCGGCAAGCGCGCCCGGTTCCTCGCCCGTGCGGCGACGGCCAACTGGGACTGCATCATCATCACGCACAGCGCCTTCAAGTTCATCGCGGCGCCGGCCGAGTTCGAGCATGGCATGGTCGAGGCCCTGGTCGCCACCTACACCGAGCTGCTGGAGCGGGTGGACGGCGACGACCGCATCACCCGCAAGCGCATCGAGAACATGAAGGAGAAGCTGGAGGCCAAGCTGGAAGCCCTGGCGACGCACAAGGACGACATGCTGACCATCGCGGAGATCGGCGTCGATCACATCGTCGTCGATGAAGCGCAGGAGTTCCGCAAGCTCAGCTTCGCCACCAACATGGCCAACCTGAAGGGCGTGCAGCCGGACGGCTCGCAGCGCGCCTGGGACCTTTACGTGAAGTCCCGCTTCACCGACGCCATCAACCCCGGCCGCGCCCTGGTGATGGCGTCGGGCACGCCGATCACCAACACGCTGGCGGAGATGTACACCCTGCAGCGGTTCATGCAGCCCGCCGCCCTGGCCGAGCGCGGGCTGCACGAGTTCGACGCCTGGGCGGCGACGTTCGGCGACAGCAAGACCGAGTTGGAGCTGCAGCCGTCCGGCGCCTACAAGCCAGTCACGCGCTTCGCGGAGTTCGTGAACGTCGCGGACCTGATGGCGATGTTCCGGTCCTTTGCGGACGTGGTTTCCAAGGCCGACCTGCGCGGCTACCTGAAGCTGCCGCAGATCGAGGGCGGTCAGCGGCAGATCATCACCGCCGAACCGAGCCGGACCTTCCGGTGGTATCAGCGCGTCCTCGCCAAGCGCATCAAGGTGATCGAGAACCGCAAGCGGCGTCCCGAGAAGGGCGACGACATCCTGCTCTCGGTCATCACCGACGGGCGGCACGCCGCCATCGACCTGCGCTTTGTGCTGGAGGACTACGCGGACGAGGCGGCGAACAAGCTGAACGCCCTGGTCGGCAACGTCCACCGTATCTGGGACGCCAACCGGCAGAACGTGTATCGGCGGCCGGACGGCTCGGCTTTCCCGGTGCGTGGCGCAGCGCAGATGATCTTCTCCGACCTCGGCACGCTGAACGTGGAGGCCACGCGCGGCTTCTCCGCCTACCGCTGGATCAGGGACCGCCTGGTGGCGTTCGGCATCCCGGCCGAGCAGATCGCCTTCATGCAGGACCACAAGAAGTCGGCCGCCAAGCAGCGCCTGTTCGCCGACGTGAACGCGGGCCGGGTCACGGTGCTGATCGGCTCGTCGGAAACCATGGGCACCGGGGTCAACGCCCAGCTCCGGCTGAAGGCGCTGCACCACCTCGACGTGCCCTGGCTGCCCAGCCACATCGAGCAGCGGGAAGGGCGCATCGAACGCCAGGGCAACCAGAACGAGGAGATCGGAGTGTATGCCTATGCCACGCTCGGCAGCACCGATGCGACGATGTGGCAGAACAACGAGCGCAAGCAGCGCTTCATCAACGCCGCGCTGTCCGGCGACCGCTCGATCCGGCGCATCGAGGACGCCGGCTCCCAGGTCAGCCAGTTCGCCATGGCAAAGGCGATCGCGTCCGGCGACCCGCGCCTGATGCAGAAGGCCGGGCTGGAAGCCGAGATCGCGCGCCTGCAGCGGCAGGAGGCGGCACACTTCGACGACCAGCACGCGGTGCGGAGCCAGATGGCCGCGGCACGCCGGGGCATCGCCACCTCCGAACGCCGGATCGGCCAGATCGAGCAGGACATCGCCATGCGGACACCTACCCGCGGCGACCTGTTCAGCATGACGGTGAACGGCCGCAGCTACGGCGAACGCTCGAAGGCGGGTGGCGCACTGCTCAACCTACTACGTAACCTCGATGTGGAGCAGCAGGCCGGCGACTGGGTGCTGGCCAGCATCGGCGGGTTCCAGGTCTCGGCCGAGGTGTTCAAGACCTGGCGCAGCAAGGACCTGGAGGTCGGCGTGTCGCTCGTCCGCACCGGGGAGAGCACGGACATCCCGTTCACGGCCGACCTGACCGCGCTCGGGCTGGTGTCCAGGCTGGAGCACGCGATCGACCACTTCGACGCGGAACTGGCCGAGCACCGCCGGTCCATCGTCGAGAACACCCGGCGCATCGCCGACTACGAGCCACGGCTGGGTGGCGGGTTCGCCTTGGCCGGCGAGCTGGCCCTCAAGGTCGCCGAGATGGCGGACCTGGAAGCCAGCCTCGCCCAGACGGCCGAGCAGGACGATGCCAGTGCCGAGGATGCGGACGCCCTGATGCCCCGGCTGCGCGGCGCGTCCTGCGACGAGGACGAGGAAGAAACAGAGATGGCGGACAGGGAACAAACAGGCAACATCAACGCTGGACAGAAAGGAGTGGAGGGAGAATGGCTCGCAGGGCAGACCGGCCGACACCGCTGCGCTCCATCGCCGGCTACAGCATCCCGGCCCCGCTGACACGCAGCCCGCCAGCGCGGGCCGCGCGCTGCGCAGGGCAG
>CAXTDP010000371.1:0-5993 GCA_964242295.1 uncultured Acetobacteraceae bacterium
CCAGCACCAGGCCGATCAGCACCGCGGCGGACAGCACCAGCAGCGCCACCAGCGCAAAGATGAGCACGAACGTGATCTGCAGGCCCGACCGGTTCTGGTCCAGGCGCTGATACTCCGCCACGGCCTGCTCCGTCCGCACCTGGTGTTCCAGGATCGCCTGGTCCACGGGACGGCTGATCAGCAGCATCATCGGCGGCGTCGTGTTGAGCTGAACCACGGCGCGCACGCGGCTTGCGTCGGGCGAGTCCGGCACGACGACCTCGCCGCTCCGCGCCCGTTCCGTGTCTTCCCAGGACGGAGGCTCGATCTCCTGGCCTTCCGTCGGGTCAACGGAGGCGATGATGATCTCGTTCGTGACCGGATCGAACAGGATGGCTTCGGTCAAGCCGCGCAGGAGGGTCTGGGTCTTCAGTTCCTGCGAGAACGTGATGGGGTCGCGCTGCAGCGTGGGAGCGAGGCTGGACAGGGTGATAGCCATCGAAAGCGCGTCGCCGCGTATGTTGTTGCGGTGCTCCTCCAGGTAGCCGCGCGATGCCTCAAGCCCCTCGTTCAGCGCAGTGCGGACACGGTCGTTGAACCAGGCCTGGATGCCCAGGTTGAAGAACGCCGTCGCCATCACGGCCAGCACGATGGTGGGGGTCACGGCCACCACGCTGAACATCATCACCAGCCGCACATGCAGCCGCGACCCGGCGGAACCGCGGCGCCGCTCCACCCACACCCGGGTCAGCCGTCCCGCCAGCACCGCGCCGAGCAGCAGCAGCACCACCAGGTTGGACAGCACCAGTGCGAACACGACGTTGGGCCGAAGCGTCAGCGACACGCCGCCGGACAGCAGCACAAAGGTCGCGACGACCAGCACCAGCCCCAGCGCCGCGAGCGCCAGGGTCACGAACTTGCCAAGCGCCGCGTCCAGCACGCGCCGCATCACCGACCGCGGCGCGGTGGCGGGCTGGATCGCCGAGCGTTTGGAAAGTGCGTTCATGACCGTGGGCCGCTTAGCCGATCCCGCGCACGACGGGAATGTCCAGGTCGCGTATCTTCTTGCGCAGCGTGTTGCGGTTCAGGCCCAGCATCGCCGCGGCCTTGATCTGGTTGCCGCGGGTGGCCGACAGGGTCATCTGGATCAGCGGGCGCTCGACCTCGGCAATCACCTGGTCGTAGATGTCGCGCATCGGCATGCCGTCGCGGCTGGCGGCCAGGAAGGTGCGTATGTGCCGCTCGACCGCCTGGGCCAGCGGCTCCGGCCCGGTGCCGGAGGCTGGCAGGCCACCGTCCATGCCGACCTCCTGCAACTCCGAGTTGATTACCTCGTCGTTGATCGTCTCCTGCGGATACAGGGCGGCGAGGCGGCGCATCAGGTTCTCCAGCTCGCGCACATTGCCGGGCCAACGGTGCTGGCGCAGGCGGTCCAGGGCAGATGAGTCCAGAGTCTTGGCCTGCAACCCGCTCTCCCGCGCCTTGTCCAGGAAGTGCCGCGCCAGCACCGGGATGTCCTCCAGCCGCTCGCGCAGCGGGGGCAAGCGGATCGGGACGACGTTGAGGCGATAGAACAGGTCCTCGCGGAACTGACCCGCGCGTATCGCCTGGCGCAGGTCCCGGTGCGTGGCGGCGACGATGCGGACGTTGGCGCGTATGGGCTGCCGGCCGCCGACCGTGGTGAACTCGCCCTCCTGCAGCACGCGCAGCAGGCGGGTCTGCGCCTCCGCCGGCATGTCGCCGATCTCGTCCAGGAACAGGGTGCCGCCTCCGGCCTGCTCGAACCGGCCCTGGGCGCGGTTGAGGGCGCCGGTGAAGGCGCCGCGCTCGTGGCCGAACAGCTCGCTCTCGATCAGCTCACGCGGGATGGCGGCCATGTTGATCGCCACGAACGGTCCGGTGCGGCGGCGGCCATAATCGTGCAGGGCGCGGGCGACCAGCTCCTTGCCGGTGCCGGACTCGCCGTTGACCATGACCGTCAGGTCTGTCGTCGTCAGCCGCGCGATGCTGCGGTAGATCTCCTGCATCGCCACGCTGCGGCCAATCAGCGGCAGGCGCTCCTCGGCGTCCCTCGGTTCGTCCGGCGTCGCTTCGGGGACCGGCGGCGGCGCAGCCAGGGCACGGGCGACGACGTTCAGCAACTCCTTCAGGTCGAATGGCTTGGGCAGGTACTCGAAGGCGCCGCGCTGCGCAGCCTTCACGGCGGTCATCAGGGTGGACTGCGCGGACATCACCACCACGCGAAGTTCCGGGCGGATGCGTTTGATGCGGGGAATCAGGTCCAGCCCGTTCTCGTCGGGCATCACCACGTCGGTGATGACCAGGTCCCCTTCACCGTCCTCGACCCAGCGCCACAAGGTCGCAGCGTTGCCGGTGCAGCGCACCTGGTAGCCGCTGCGGCCCAGCGCCTGGGTCAGGACGGTACGGATGGAGCGGTCGTCATCGGCGACCAAAACGGTCGGCGGGGTCATGTGAGTGACGTCATGGGATGCGCTTTCAAACCACGTCAGGCTCGGCTTCGGACACGACGGGCAGGCACAGGCGAAACTCGGTGCGGCCGGGACGGCTGTCCACCTCGATCAAGCCGCCATGGTCGCCGACGATCTTGGCCACCAGTGCAAGGCCCAGGCCGCTGCCGGTGGGCTTGCTGGTCACGAACGGCTCGAACAGGTGCGGGCGCATGTCGTCGGGGATGCCAGGGCCATTGTCCCGAACGGTAACGACCAGCGGCAGGTCCAGCCGGTGCGGGCTGCCGGCGACGGCCAGACGCACGCCGTGCTGATAGGAGGTGCTCAGGAGGATCTCGCCGCCACCCCGCGCCGTCAGCGCGGCGTCCCCGGCGACGGCCTCCGCCGCGTTCTTGACCAGGTTCAGCAGCACCTGCACGAGCTGGTCCCGGTTGGCCCAGGCCGGCGGCAGCGACGGGTCGTAGTTCTCGGTGATGCGCAGGTGCCCGGCAAACCCCGATCCGGCCAGTCGGCGCACATGCTCCAGCACGCGGTGGATGTTCACGGCCCGGCGCTCGATCGGCTTCTCGCCGAACACCTCCATCCGGTCCACCAGGTCGCGGATGCGGTCGGCCTCGTCGCGGATCAGCACCGTCAGCTCACGGTCGCCGTCCTCGACGCTCGCCTCCAGCAACTGCGCCGCGCCGCGTATGCCGGAGAGCGGGTTCTTGATCTCGTGCGCCAGGACCGCCGACATGCCGGTCACGCTGCGGGCGGCACCGCGGAACTTCATCTGCCGGTCCAGGGCGCGGGCGGCGCTGCTGTCCTGCAGCGTCACCAGCACGCAGCCCGGCTCCTCCAGCATTGGGGTCGCCTGCACGGTGATGCCACGCTTGTGCAGGCGTGGGCTGTCCAGGGTCAGGTCGTGGTCGGAGATCGTCGTGCCATGGCGGCGTACCTGCGCCAGGACGGAGAAGATCGGATTGTCCGGGGGCACGAGCGCCGCGAGAGTCATGTTGGCGAGCTGCAGCAGGGACACGCCCAGGAACTGCTCCGCCGCCTGGTTAGCAAAACGGAACCGGTCCTGCGCGTCCAGCAGGACGACCGGCACCGGCAGGGCACCGAGCAGGGCATGGGCGTCAATCAACGGCGGCGGCGGCGGCGGGGTCAGGCGTTCGACCAACTTGAGCCGGCCTCGCACGATGGCCGCCCTCATGCCGCCAGCGCCTCCGGAGTGCGGGATGCGCCGCGGGCAATCAACGGGTCGAAGAACCCATCCACCAGCGCCATGACCGCCGCCGGGTCCGCCGTCCGCATCACCGTGGAGCGGAACTCGGCCGAGCCGAACAGGCCGCGCGAGTACCAGGCCAGGTGCTTGCGCGCCAGCCGCATCCCAGGTTCCGCCCCGAAGTGGGACAGCATGGCCCGGTAGTGCTCCATCATAGTCGCCTTCTGTTCGGCGAGCGTCGGCTCGGTCCCGCGCGTCCCGGTCATCAGAAAGCGGGCGACCTGGGCGGGGAACCAGGGCCGGCCGTAGCAGCCGCGGCCGATCATCACGCCGTCGGCGCCGGACTGGCGCAACGCCTCTGCCGCGTCGTCCTCGGTCAGGATGTCGCCGTTGGCAATCACCGGCAGGCGCACCGCCGCCTTCACCCCGGCGATGAAGCGCCAGTCGGCCGTGCCGGTGTAGAATTGCTGCCGGGTGCGGCCGTGCACCGTCACCATGCGTATGCCGGACTCCTCGGCGACGCGGGCCAGGGACGGTGCGTTCAGGCTCGCATGGTCCCACCCCATACGCATCTTGAGCGTGACCGGGACCGGCACCGCGTTCACCGTCGCCTCCAGGATGCGTGCCGCCGCGACCTCGTCCCGCATCAGGGCCGAGCCAGCCGCCTGCCCGATGGCGACCTTCTTCACCGGGCAGCCAAAATTGATGTCAATCAGGTCCGCGCCGTGGCCGACGACGATGCGTGCGGCTTCCGCCATCGCGGCCGGTTCACACCCCGCCAACTGCACGGCGCTGGGACCGCCGCAGCCGTCCACCTCCGCCATGCGCAAGGTTGCCTTGTTCTCGCGCACCATGGCCCAGGAAGCGATCATCTCCGACACCACCAGCCCGGCGCCTTGCTGCTTGGCCAGGCGGCGGAACGGCAGGTCGGTGACCCCCGACATCGGTGCAAGGATGACGGGTACGTCCAGACGTACGCTGTAGCGCCCAACTCCAAGCGTGATTGGCCCGAGGCGGGCAGGCGTCTGTAACGGTGTGGTTTCTATGTTGCCCATGATTTGGGCAAACTAGAGGGTGGATGGCCCGTGTGCAATCATCTCTCGCAGTGGAAATTCACATGGGTTGACGGGGCGGGCGCTGGCTGGCCATTGCATGCCGCCATGCGCATCGCAGCCCTTCTCGTCGCCGCCGGATCAGGACAACGCTTCGGAGGCGGACGGCCAAAACAATATGCAGCCCTGGGCGGCAAGCCGGTGCTGCGCTGGGCGGCGGAGGCGCTGGCGGCGCATGCTGCCCTGCTGCAGCCGGTCGGCGACGTGACCGCGCTGAACGATGCGCTCACCGGATTGGAACATCTGCCCCCGGTGCCGGGCGGCAGGGAACGGCAGGACAGCGTGCGTGCGGGATTGGAAGCATTGGTCCCCCATGCTCCCGACCTCGTGCTGGTGCATGACGCGGCCCGCCCGTGGATACCGCCGGCCACCGTTGACGCGCTGGTAGTGGCGCTGGCGGGCCTGCACGGCGCCATACCCGCGGTTCCCGTCGCAGACACGTTGAAGCGGGCGCGGGACGGCCTGATTGGCGAGACCGTGGCGCGGGACGGCCTGTATCGCGCGCAAACGCCGCAAGGGTTCCGGTTCCAGACCTTGCTGGACCTGCATCGGCAAGCCGGGCCGGGCGCCACGGACGACGCCGCGCTGCTGGAACGGGCTGCCCTGCCGGTCGGCCTGGTGCCCGGCCACGAAGACAACATCAAGCTGACTTATCCGGAGGACCTGGTGCGCCTGGAACGCCTGCTGCTGCCGCCCCTGGTGCCGCGCGTCGGCACTGGCTTCGACGTTCATGTGCTGGCATCGGGGCGGGCGCTTGTCCTGTGCGGCGTCACCGTGCCGCATGAGCGCGGCCTGGCCGGGCACTCCGATGCGGACGTGGGCCTTCATGCGCTGTGCGACGCCATCTATGGCGCGCTGGCGGAGGGCGACATCGGCCGGCATTTTCCGCCGACGGAGGCAACCTGGAAGGGCGCCGACAGCGCCAGGTTCCTGATCCATGCGGCGGGGCGTATAGCGGCCCGGGGCGGACGGCTGGCGAATGCAGACGTGACGCTGATCTGCGAACGCCCAAAGATCGCGCCACATGCCGCGGCTATGGAGGCCCGTGTGACGGAGCTTATGGGTGTGCCGGCCGGATTGGTGTCGGTCAAGGCGACGACGACCGAGCGCCTTGGCTTTGCCGGGCGCGGCGAAGGGATTGCGGCGCAGGCAGTGGCGACGATCCTGCTGCCGGCCTAGTACTCCGCGCCGGAAGTAGCGACCCTGGTTTCGGGTGAGTTTTCGCTG
>CAXTDP010000372.1:0-5984 GCA_964242295.1 uncultured Acetobacteraceae bacterium
CGACCCGGCGGAAGCGGCGCTGATGGCGCGGGCCTGGCGGATCGTGCCGTGGATGCGGGCCGCAGACGGGGCTGGTGATGCCGGGGACCTTGGCATGGACGCCGCCGCGGCGCGCATGGAGGCGCGGGGGTGGCTGCTGCGGGAAGGCGGCTCCGTGCTGGGGTTGCCGCTGCGGACGGTGGGAGGCGCCGGGTTCCGTGCTGCGCCGTCGGTGGCGCAGATACGGGACGCGATTGGATTGCCTTTGGAACGGGCCTTGGAGCGGGACGGCCGCATGGAGGCCTGACGGCCGCGGCGAGGCCGCAGGCAAGCCGGGATCAGGTTATTTGTGGGCAAGCCTGCGAAGGCTTGCTTGGGCGGGCTTTGTTCAACGGCATTGTTTTTGGTAAACCGCCTGGGCCTGCCTCAAGACACCTCCACCCCGTACGGAGCCATCCCATGCCGCTCGACGCCGCCCGTTCCAACCGCTCCCTCAACGTGCTGGGCGGGGCGCTGGAAACCTGCTCGCTTGATCCCATGACCGGCTTCACCCGCACCGGCTGCTGCGAGACCGGGCCGGAGGACCACGGCAGCCACACCGTTTGCGCCGAGGTGACGGCGGAGTTCCTGGATTTCAGCCGCAGCCGGGGCAACGACCTGTCCACGCCGCGTCCGGAGTACGGCTTCCCCGGCCTGAAGCCGGGTGACCGCTGGTGCCTGTGCGCGCCACGCTGGCAGGAGGCGCTGGTGGCCGGCTGCGCGCCGCGCGTGGTGCTGCGGGCGACGGAGGCGGGAGCGCTGGAGCATTGCCGGTTGGAGGATATGCAGCGGCACGAGGTTTGACTGCGTCGTTTGATTGCGCCGTTTGATTGCATCGGGGCGGCAGGGACCGTCCATCATCATGGGGAATGGCCATTCCGCTTCCTCCCGCTACGCCGTCGGCGCAGTGTTCTCCGGTGCGCTTCGACTGGGACCCTGACAAGCATGGGCGGAACCAGCGCGAGCGCGGATTCGGCTTCGATTTTGCCGCGCTGATCTTCGAGGGCGACATGATCGAGTGGCCCGACGACCGGCGGGACTACGGCGAGGCGCGCATGCGGGCGATCGGAGAGGCGGACGCCGTAGTGCTCCATGTCGTGTTCACCGACGGCGGCGACGTGCGCCGCATCATCTCCGCCCGGTTGGCCAGCAGGAGGGAATGGGACCGATGGCACGCGAGCCGATGACGCTGGAGGAGATCAGGGCCAGCCACCCGAAGGTGGACCGCGCCAAGATCGCGGCGACGACGGAAGAGGACATCCGTCGGCACCAGGCCGAGGACGGCGAGGACCCTGACGCGCCTTTGGCGCCGCTCCGTCCGGCGCCGGACGTGGGCGCGATCCGGACGCAGCTTGGCATGACGCAGGAAGCGTTCGCCAAGGCGATCGGCGTTCCCGTGGCGACGGTGCGCAACTGGGAGCAATCCCGCGGCGCCGTGGACCCGGCTGTGCGGTCGCTGCTGCGGGTGGTGGAGCGCGAGCCTGATGCGGCGTTACGGGCATTGGCGGGGTAGGCGGAATCAGCTTGGACCCACCGGGAAGCGGCCCGGTTGGGTTCGGCTGGCTGCCGCGGCGGCCGGGGTGAGAAGGTTGGCTGGTGTCCGCCGGAGGTGGCCATGCGAGAGTTATGCCTGATACGCGCCCCGTCGAACCTGGGCCTGCGGCCTCCCGCGCCGGGCAGGGAACCCGGGACGTGGCGGGCGCCGCAGGCTTTGACGGAGGCCGGGCTGGTCGAGGCGGTCCGGCCGGCAACGGTCTTTGACCTGGGCCGCCCGACCTATGATCCGGCGCCGGGGGTTGGCACCCGCCTGCTTAATGGCCACGCGATGCGGGCGTTCAACCTCGCCTTGGCTGGGCTGGTCGAGCGGGCCTTGGGTTTGGGGCGGTTTCCCTTGGTAGTCGGCGGCGACTGCGCGATCCTGTTGGGCGCGTTGGCCGGGGTGCGCCGGGCCGGGCCGGTTTCCTTGGTGCACCTGGACGGCCACAGCGACTTCCGCCACCCCGGCAACTACGACCCCGCCGCGTCGCTTGGCGCCGTCGCCGGCATGGACCTGGCGCTGGCGACCGGGCGCGGCGAGGCGCTGATGACCACCTGGCCCGGCACGGCCGCTCCGCTGGTGCCCGACGCCCAGGTCGTGCAGATCGGCGAACGCGAAGGGCGCAGCCCCGGGTTCGCTTGGCCCGATATCGGCGGGACGGCGATCACGCGGATGGACGTGTTCGAGGCGCGCCGGGCCGGCGCATCGGCGGTGCTGGAACGGACCTTCGCCACGCTCGACCGGGAACCCTGGCCGTTCTGGGTCCACTTCGACGTGGACGTGCTGGACCAGGCGGTGATGCCGGCGGTGGACACGCCGGGCAGCCCGGGGATTGACCCGGAGGACGTGACGGCCATTCTGCGGCCCCTGGTGTCCGACCCGCGCTGCCGCGGCATGACGGTGACGATCTTCGATCCCGACCTGGATCCGGCTGGCGAGCTTGCCAGGCTGCTCGTGCGCCTGTTGGGAGGCATCCTGCGGGGGCGCGTCGGCGCGGCGGGGTGACGCTTACCGCGTCCCAGGCATGGCGTGTGAACCGGTGATGCGGAGTGGGCCAATCATGCTGATGGCGGACGTATCTTTCTTGTGGGGTCGCAGCCGGGTCTTGGGAGGCGCCGCATTCAGAGGTCGGCCGACCGCACCCAGACCGCCGTGTCATGGAACACCGCCCCGCCGTTCGGTGCCGCGGGCGCATCGCTGGTCAGCGCATTGATCCCGACGCCACCGCCGAAATCCTCGTTCGGCCAGACGCTTTCGACCACCACCACTCCCGGCTGCATGCCGCCGACCACGCGGGCGTGCAGCGGCACCTGCCCCTGCCGGTTGCCCAGCGTCACCAGGGCGCCGTCCGCCACTCCCAGCCGCTCTGCGTCGTCCGGATGCAGCAGCGCCGTGGGCCGGCCTTCGCGGCGCCGGCTGCCGGGGGTTTCCGTGAAGCTCGTGTTGAGGAAGTTGCGCGCCGGCGCCGCCACCAGGCGGAACGGGTGCTCGTTCGTCGCCACGTCCACCGCCGCCCAATGGTCCGGCAGCGCCGGCATCCCGGTGTGGTGCGGCCCGACCGACGCCCAGTCCGGCGCGAAGCGGAACCGCCCGTCCGGGAAGCCGAAGCCGTCCAGGAAGTGGCTGCGCTCGAACCCCTCCGACGCGTCCACCCAGCGGCGCCCGATCACTTCGGCCGCGCCGGGCCAGCCGGAGGCGCGGAGGGTCGCGTCGGCCAGCTCCATTGCGGTCATGTCGAACCCACGGTGCCGCGCTCCCAGCCGTGCCGCCAGGCCCTGCAGGACCTCGTGGTTGCTGCGGCACTCGCCGGGCGGCTGCACCAGCTTGCGGCCGACGGAGAGCGTGGTGTGGCCGCCGGCGGCATACAGGTCGTCATGCTCCAGGAAGGTGGTCGCTGGGAGCACCACGTCGGCCAGGCGGGCGGTCTCGGTCATGAACTGCTCGTGCACGACGGTGAACAGGTCGTCGCGCAGCAGGCCGCGATGCACCCGGTTGGTGTCAGGGGCGACAACGGCCGGGTTGGTGTTCTGCACCAGCAGCGCATGGACCGGCGGGCCGCCTTGCAGCTCCGTGGGGTCGCCGGTCAGCACCGCGCCGATGCGGCTCATGTCCATCCGGCGCACCGTCGGGTCCAGCGCGTCCGTGCCCTCGATCAGGGTCTTGTCCCAGTGATAGATGCCGGTGCCGCGGTTGTTCCAGAAGGCGCCGCCGCCGCGGTGGCGCCACTTGCCGGTGACGGTCGGCAGGCAGGTGGCCGCGTGCATCGCCACGGCGCCGTTGCGGCTGCGGGAGAAGCCGTAGCCTAGCCGGATGAAGGCCCGCTCCGTCCCGCAGTATAGCCGCGCGAACCCCTCGATCTCGTCCACGCCCAGGCCGGTGATCCCGGACGCCCAAGCGGGTCCGCGGGATTGCAGGTGCGCCTCCAGCCGGTCCGGGCAGTCGGCGTAGCGCGCCATGTACTCCCGGTCGGCATGGCCGTCGCGGAAGGCGACGTGCATGACGGCGCAGGCCAGCGCCGCATCCGTGCCGGGCCGCGGCGCGATGTGCAGGTCCGCCGCGGCGGCGCTCGGGGTGCGGTAGGGGTCCACCACGACGAACTTCGCCCCCCTGCCCTTTCGCGCCCGGGTCACGTGGGTCATCACGTTGACCTGGGTGCTGACGGGGTTGCCGCCCCACATCACGATCAGGTCGGCCTCGGCCATCTCGCGCGGGTCCGGGCCGCCGTAGCGGCCGACGCCGGCCACCCAGCCGCTTTCGGACACCGTCGAGCAGATGGTGTTGTGCTGGCGCGAGTAGCCCATCACGTGGCGCAGCCGGTTGATCCCGTCGCGCTGCACCAGCCCCATGGTGCCGGCGAAGTAGTAGGGCCATACCGAGGTGGCACCGTGCCGGGCGGCGATGTTCTGGAACTGCGCCGCCACCAGGTCCAGCGCCTCGTCCCAGGCAGCCTCGCGGAAGCCGCCCCCGCCCTTGGCGCCCGTGCGTATCAGCGGTTGCGTCAGGCGGCCGGGGTGATGCTGGCGCTCGGCGTAGCGGGCGACCTTCGCGCAGATCACGCCCGCGGTGTAGGGATGGTCGGCCGCGCCGCGCACGGCACCGATGGTGCGCGCATCCAGCACGTCCACTTCGAGGGCGCAGGTGCTGGGGCAGTCGTGTGGGCAGACGGTGCCGTGAAATGCCATGCTGGGACGCTACGGCCGGGCCTGGCGGGATGCAATCCGGCGATGACACACCCGGGCGGCATTGGTTGCAGTTCAGCAAAGATTTAGGTGCGGGTGCATCGGCGAGATTGGATTTTAAATCCACCTCTTTCAGGGTTTTCCGACAAGCTCCGGCCACCCTGGAGGGTGCATTTGGCCGACCTTGGGGGACGTGATCCCGGAACCGTGCGATAGGCTGCCCGGCGCAATCGCGATGCTGAGGCTTGGTTCAATAAATTCGTTTGAAGTCGTTAATATTTTCGACGTATATGATTTCCATCAGGAAATAATGATGTCCTGAGAGGGATGGGTTTTGATACCATTCTACATTACGGGAAACTCCTATGTCGAAGTTCCGCACATCAGTCGCTTTTCTCGCCTTGACGGCCTTGATCGCGACGGCGACGGCGCGGGCCGACACGTTCACCTTGAACCCAGGTTCCGTGGGACTGGACGGCACGAGCGTCACTGCCGATACGCTTGTGCTCAGCGATTACGCCCAGATCAGCTTTGCCCCGACCGGCCCGACGACGGCCGCGTTCGTGGACGCCGGCTACCTGCCGGTCATCGGCTTCCGGTTGAACGGACAGGCGGTCGCGGCGCCTGGCTACCTTGCGCCGGACGGAAGCGGCTGGGGCGCCTACATCCGCTACGTCGGCACCGGCACCCAAGCCTTTTCGCCCCAGGGTGTCCCGGTGTCGGCCACCTTTCAAACGCTCACTTACGACCTCGTTGGCTACAACGGGCTGGCGACGTTTGGTTTTGCCGCTGACGGCAGCGCCACGGCCGGCGGCGCGACCAGCGGCGTGACGACGCTGGACAGCGGTTCGCTGATCGGCGGCAGCCTCGCCTTTCTGCCGGCCCAACCCGGCCCGACGATCAGCGGCCAGGTTCAGGTGTCCAGCGCCGGGGCCAACACGCAGTTCTTCGGAAGCTATCCCGGCGACCTCGACGTCAACTTCGTCCATCCCGCGGGCGAGTACTTCTTCACGTCGCCGCTTACCCTGCAGATCGCCGGCGGCACGAGTTCCAGCGCGACGATCTTGGCAGGCGGAAGCGGCTCCGGCGGCGTTCCGGTGCCGGAGCCGGCATCCGCGTTGCTGCTCGGGGTCGGCCTGGCAGGCGTTGCCGGGCTGCTGAAGGGTCGGGGCGCTGGGCGCGGTCGGGCTTAGCGCGCTCGGGCGCCAGTGCCGTCAGCCGGCGGCCGGCGGAGCCAGGCGGAACAGCCG
>CAXTDP010000373.1:0-5983 GCA_964242295.1 uncultured Acetobacteraceae bacterium
CTGCCGCAGCACTTCGCCCGCATCAACCGCAAGCGCCGGCAGATCAGGGTCGGCGCCATCACCGGCGCGCAGTTCCACGACGTGCCGAGGCTGAAGAACGCCGACACCGTGACGATCCTGGAGGAGGAAAAGCTGATGGGCTACTTCGGCGGCGGCTTCCTGTACTCGACGCCCAAGCGGTCGGAGCCAATCCTGTGAGCGCCCGTCAAACCGCGTTCCGCGGAGAAGCGGCGCAAGGCCTGCCGTCCCGCCTGCCGGAAGGCGAGCGGCTGCTATGGCAGGGCGTCCCCGACTGGCGCGTGCTGGCGCTGCAGGCGTTCCACATCCGCGGGCTGGCAGTTTACTTCGGCGTGATCGTCGCCTGGTGCTTCCTATCTGGCCTGATCGGTGGCACGCCTATGGCGGCCTTGGCGCTCAGCACGGCGAAGCTGGCCGGGGTTGGCCTGGTGCCGATCCTGGTGCTGACAGGCTATGCCTGGGGCGTCGGGCGCAGCACGGTTTACTCGATCACCAACAAGCGCGTGGTGGTGCAGATGGGCCTGGTGCTGCCGATGACGATGAACCTGCCTTTCGCGAAAGTGGATTCGGCATCGCTGCGGGTGGGCAAGGATGGATTCGGCGATATCTGTCTTTCGCTGCACCCCGGAGACCGGCTAGCGTACCTCATGCTGTGGCCGCACGCGCGGCCGTGGCGCATGGCGCGGGCCGAGCCTGCGTTGCGCGCCATCCCGGACGCGTCCTACGCCGGGCAGATCCTAGGGCGTGCCCTGGCGGCCTCGGCAGACATGCCGGCGCCCGTCCTGGCGCAGCCGGACCACCCCGGCGTCGGCGCACAGACGCCGGTCGCCGCATAAGCGCCGGGCGCAAACTGCCCGGCAGACGAGGAGGATACGCCGTGCCCGAGACGAGCATCCACCGCTGGCCGCAGCGGATTGTCTTCGCAATGATCGGCCTCGCCTTCATGGGCGCGGTTGCCGGACGGATCGCCGGATCAACCCAGGTCGAGGAAACCGGGTCGGTGGTGGCCAGCCGTGACCTGCGCTTCGCCGACCGGGCGGATGGCGCCGTGGTGGTGACGGATGCCCAAACGGAGCAGACGGTGGATGTGCTGCAAGGCGAGCAGGGCTTCATCCGCTCGACCATGCGCGGCCTGGCGCGGGCGCGGCGCCTCGACGGCATCGGCGCCGCCCCGCCGTTCCACTTGGCGGCGTGGAGCGATGGGCGGCTGACCCTGGATGACCCGTCCGACGGACGGCACCTGGAGCTACAGGCGTTCGGCAGCCTGAACGTCGCCGTGTTCGCCCGCCTCCTGCACCTGCAGCCACGGATCGAGCAAGCGGAGCAGCGCCTATGACCCCCGTCCACTCCTGCCCCCTCTCCCTCCGGGAGAGGGGCGGGGTGAGGGAAACCGCCGGCACATATTTCGGTCCGGTGAAGCGTCATCCCGGCCCAAATTGCCAGATGCAGCCCGAGTGGCCTTTCCCTAACCCTCTCCCGAACGGAGAGGGGACAGGAGCTGCTCCCACCCCCAAAAGGCCAACCCCATGAGTTGGCTATTCGGCGGCGAGACCGTCACCGTCCCCTGCGACGTAGACGTCTCGCAGACCCCGCTGTCCTTCCACGCCCATGCCGTACCAGACGGCGGCGACATCCAGCCCGGCGACAAGGTCGTCGTGCACAACGCCCCGGCCGACGTAGCCTTCGGCGAGCACCGCGTCCTGCGCACCACCGCTACCGTCATCCGCGGCGGCGCCCTGGCCCGCTGGTGGGCAGGGATCGCCGGGATGTTCGAGCTGACGGAACTCTACGAGGTCGGCTTCCTGCCGAAGGAGACGCACTGATGTCCACGACCCTAGCCACCCCGGCCACTTCCAAGCCGATGAACGAGGCCACCCGCATGGCGCAGGAGGACACCGTCCTCAGCCCGCGCTTCTACACCACCGACTTCGCGGCAATGGAGCGGATTGACGTCAGCCGCGTCCGCACCGAGTGGAACGCCCTGATCGCCGAGATGCGGGCCGACCCGAACCGCGGCCACTTCATCCGCGACAGCCGGTTCGACGTGGACCTGTCCACCCTGGAGCCGGCGCTGCGGGCGGAACTGCTGGAATTCCTCATCAGCTCCGTCACCGCCGAGTTCAGCGGCTGCGTGCTGTACGCCGAGATCAAGAAGCGCATCACCCACGGCGACATCCACGAGCTGTTCGCCCTGATGGCGCGCGACGAGGCCCGCCACGCCGGCTTCATCAACGACACGCTGAAGGACTTCGGGGTCGGCGTGGACCTCAGCTTCCTCACCAAGGTGAAGAAGTACACCTACTTCAAGCCGAAGTTCGTCTTCTATGCGACTTACCTCAGCGAGAAGATCGGCTACGCCCGCTACATCACCATCTTCCGCCACCTGCAGCAGCATCCCGACCGGATGATCCATCCGATCTTCGCCTGGTTCGAGGAATGGTGCGGCGACGAGTTCCGCCACGGCGAGGCGTTCGCGCTGCTGATGCGTGCGGACCCCAAGCTGCTGACCGGCGTCAACAAGCTATGGATACGCTTCTTCCTGCTGGCGGTGTTCGCGACGATGTATGTGCGCGACCATGCCCGCCCGGTGTTCCATGCGGCTCTCGGCGTGGACCCCACCGAGTATGACTTCAAGGTGTTCCGCATCACGACCGAGATCACCAAGCAGGTGTTCCCGGTGGCGCTGGACCTCGACAACCCGGCCTTTGCCCGCGGGTTCGAGCGGCTGCGGCAAATCACCGTCGCCAAGCGTGAGGCGCGGCGCCAGGGCGGCATCATCGGCAAGCTGCGCGGCGCCGGGCTGACGGTCGCGGCGGGTGCGGCGTTCATCCGGATGTATCTCGTGCCGGTGAAGGCCAACGCCATGCCGGAGAACGTCCGCCTGCAGGCCGCGTGGTAGCGGCCCCGGCAACGCAATGAACACCGCCGGACCCGTCCTGTATGCGCTGTTCGTGTGGTGGTTCAGCACCGGGCTGATCATCTGGCTGGACAACCTGCCCGCCCGCACCTTCCGGTGGAGCATGGCGGGCGGCACCGCCCTGTTCGCGCTGGCGTTATGGCAGTTGGCCGCCACCAGCGCATCGGCGACCGCGCCAGCCGCCTATGCCGCCTTCACCTGGGCGGTGCTGGCCTGGGGCTGGCACGAGATGGCGTTCTTCATGGGCTACGTCACCGGCCCCCGGCGCACCGCCTGCCCGGCGGGCTGCGCCGGCTGGGCGCATTTCTGGCACGGCGTGCAGGCGTGCCTGTGGCATGAGCTGGCGATCCTGGCGACCGCCGGCGTGATCGTCTGGGCAAGCTGGGGCGCGCCGAACCAGGCCGGCACCTGGACCTTCATGGTGCTGTGGGCCGGACGGACCTCGGCAAAGCTCAACTTCTTCCTAGGCGTGCGCAACCTGGGCGAGGAGTTCCTGCCGGCACGTCTGGCATACCTCAAAAGCTTCTTCCGCCGGCGGGCGATGAACCCGCTGATGCCCATATCGGTGGGTGCGGGGCTACTCTGGCTGGCTGCGCTGGCCGGGACGGATGGGGTGGGGCAGGTCGGCCAAACCTTCGTGATGACCATGCTGACGCTGGCGGTCATCGAACACGTCGTGCTCGTGCTGCCGCTGCCGTTTGCCCGGCTGTGGGGCTGGGCGGTGACGGAGCGGCGAGCGGCGGGGCGCGACGCCCTGCTGATCGCGCGCGACCCAGGCTGCGCCGCCGGGTGCAGCGCCCATATGGAAACGGATGCCGCACCGGCTGCGGCGACCTGAACACGCACATGCCGGGAGGGCAGGCGATGGATTACGATGGTTTCTTCCGCAAAGGTCTGGACGGGTTGCGCAAGGATGGCAATTACCGGACCTTCGCCGACTTGCAGCGCCGGGCCGGCAGCTTCCCCAAGGCGTCGCACCTGCGCGGCAACGCCCAGGACGAGGTCACGGTCTGGTGCAGCAACGACTACCTCGGCATGGGCCAGCATCCCAAGGTGCTCGCCGCCGTGCACGAGGCGCTGGACAGTTGCGGCGCCGGCGCGGGGGGCACCCGCAACATCGCCGGCACCAACCACTACCACGTCATGCTGGAGGAGGAGCTGGCCGACCTGCACGGCAAGGAAGCGGCGCTGCTGTTCAGCTCCGGCTACATGTCGAACCTGGCGGCGCTCAGCACCTTGGCCGGGCGCATGCCGGGCTGCACCATCTTCTCCGACGCGCTGAACCACGCCAGCATGATCGAGGGCATCCGGCACAGCCGCGCGCCCTACCAGGTCTTCGCGCATAACGACCCCGAGGACCTGGACCGCCGCCTGTCGGAGATGGACCCGGACGCGCCCAAGCTGATCGCCTTCGAGAGCGTGTATTCCATGGACGGCGACATCGCCCCGCTCGCCGAGTTCTGCGACGTGGCCGAGAAGCACGGCGCCATGACCTACTGCGACGAGGTGCATGCCGTCGGCCTGTATGGCCCACGCGGCGGCGGCGTCGCCGAGCGGGAGGGCCTGATGGATCGCCTGACCGTGATCGAGGGCACGCTGGCCAAGGGCTACGGCATCATCGGCGGCTACATCGCATCGTCCGCCGTGGTGGTGGACTATGTGCGCAGCTTCGCCTCGGGCTTCATCTTCACCACCTCGCAGCCTCCCGCCATCGCGGCAGGCGCCTTGGCGAGCGTGCGGCACCTGAAGGCCAGCAGCGAGGAGCGGGCGGCGCAGCAGGACCGCGTGGCCAAGCTGCGCCGGGCGCTGGACCTGGCGGGCATCCCGCACATGCACAATCCCAGCCACATCGTCCCCGTGATGGTCGGCGACGCCGCGCTGTGCAAGGCGATCAGCGACCAGTTGATGGAGCGCGGCATCTACATCCAGCCGATCAACTACCCCACGGTCCCACGCGGGACGGAGCGGCTGCGTATCACGCCCGGGCCTTTGCACACGGACGCGGACATCGCGCACCTGGTGGCGGCGCTGTCGGAGATCTGGGCGGGGCTGGATTTAAAGAAGGTGGCCTAGCTTTTCGTCGCCGACACGAGTCAATCATCACTGCTGGCGGTGCCCGGTGTGGCGGTTCAAGGAGGTTGCTCGCAGCCTCCCTGGATGCCGCGCCGAGGGTGCCAGTCGAGATAGCAATATCGCCGCAACAGGGGTCCGTAAGCGTGACGGGCCTTTCTAGTTTCAGGAACTCCGCCACATCGCGGGTGTTACTCGAGGCGAGTAGCCGAACTGTGCAACCTCAAGCTAAGTGAGCTGCCCCATGAACAATAATCCGACCCGTCGCGTCATGCTCCGTACCGGCCTGGGTGTTGCGGCCGGCGCAACGCTGGCTGCAAGCGCCGCCCGGGCGCAGGACGAGAAGATCGCCCAGGAGTTGGTGCAATATCAGAACCAGCCGAAAGACGGCCAGCAGTGCAGCAAGTGCGCCCAGTATGTCGATCCAAATGCCTGCAAGATCGTGGCCGGACAGATCAGCCCACAGGGTTACTGCGTCGCCTACGCGCCCAAGGAGGGCTGACCGTATCTCTGCCCGGCCCATAAGGGGCCGGGCAGAGATGGCCGCGTAGCCAGCGCCTGCACCGCTCTTTCCGCGATGCGGCGTCCCGGTCCGGACATGGATTGCCCTAAGCAGGCTCGCGCGGCCTGTTACGCAAACAGCCTGCTGCCATGTCAGGCCTGGCAAGCCTGCCTAGCTTTCCCTATGCACAAACCTTCAAAGGTTTGCTTGGCGCAAGAGCAGGCATCCTGGCAAGCCGGGCGAACTCGGCAACGGCGCCAGGTTTAGACGCAGACCGATCTAGCCGCTTTGCGACGACGTCTCCGCCATTGCAGGCAGGGCGCCGCCCGGCGGGGCGGAGTGTTCGAGGTCCGCCATGTCCCGCCGAACTGACCGGACCTTCGGCAAGGCTGGGCGCGGTTGCCCGATGCGCCCCAGGAACACCAGGCTATCGGGGTGGCGTCCCAGCACGGCCTGGAAGCGGGTGGCAAGCTTCC
>CAXTDP010000374.1:0-5965 GCA_964242295.1 uncultured Acetobacteraceae bacterium
CCTGGGCGGCGCGGCTGTTGTCCTTGCCCAGCACCAGCAGCCAGGCCAGCACGCCGGCAAGCGGCATCAGCACCAGGAACGCCGTCCACAGGGCAGGTGCCAGGTTGGGCGTGCCGGCGAGGTGGACGCGCAATGCCGCCAGCACCAGGCCGACGCCTGCGGCGAGGAGGCCCAGCGTGCCGGCGTAACGGGCGAAGGATAGGGCCACGGTGCCGCGCAAGGGCGGTGGCAGGCAGGCCTCCAATACCGCTGCCGCTTGCCGTCCCACCCGCGCCTGCGGCTTGCAGGCGTCGTGGCAGCGGGCGTCGAGGGAGCAGCACAGCGAGCAGATTGCGCCGGAGTAGGCGGGGCAGAACGCCATGTCCTCCGGCTCGAACGGGTTCTCGCAGATGACGCAGCGCAGGGACTTGAGGCCGGCCCAGTGCCGGCGGGGCTTGCGGGCGAGGTAGTAGCGTCCGTCGGTTGCCCAGGCGATCAGCGGCGCGGTCGCGAAGGCCGCGGCGAAGGCGACGAAGGGGGCGAAGGCCTCGGCGATCGGGCCGGCCGTGCCGAGGTAGGACAGCAGGCCCGCCGCGACCGCCAGCAGCATTGCGCCGGTGCCGACGGGGTTGATGTCATACAGGTGCGCCCGCTTGAACTCGATGTGCGGCGGGCTGAGGCCGAGCGGCTTGTTCACCACCAGGTCGGCCACCAGGGCGCCGACCCAGGCGGCGGCGACGACGGAGTAGATGACCAGCGTGCCCTCGATGGCGCCGTAGATGCCCAGCTCCATCAGCAGCAGGGCGATGGCGATGTTGAACACCAGCCACACCACGCGGCCGGGGTGGCGGTGGGTCAGGCGGGAGAAGAAGTTCGACCAGGCGATGGACCCGGCATAGGCGTTGGTGATGTTGATCTTCACCTGGGAGACCATGACGAAGCAGCCCGCCAGCGCCAGCGCCGCAGCCGGGGAGGACACGACGGCGCCGAAGGCCACCCGGTACATCTCGTTGGGCTGGATGGCACGCGAGGGCGCAAGCCCGGCTGCGAGGGCCAGGCAAGCCAGGAACGACCCGGCCAGCAGCTTCGGCACCCCTATCACGATCCAGCCGGGGCCGCCGGCCAGCATCGCTGCCCACCAGGCGCGGTTGGGTTTGCCGGGCCGGCGCGGCGGCAGGAAGCGCAGGTAGTCCACCTGCTCGCCGATCTGGGCGATTAGGGAGAACACGACCGATGCGGCGGCGCCGAAGCTTAGCAGGGTGAAGGAGCCGTCGGCGCCGGGCGCGGCGCCGGGGTAGCCGGTCCAGTTGGCAAGGGCACCGTGCACGGTGAAGCCGATCACGATGAAGGGCAGCACTTGCAGCACCAGCCAGACCGGCTGGGACCAAAGCTGTATCCGGCTGATGAAGGTGATGCCGTGCGTCACCAGCGGCACCACCGCCAAGGAGCACAGCAGGTAGCCCAGCGGCGGCGGGATGCCGAAGCAGGCCTCCAGCATGGAGGCGAGGATCACCGCCTCGATGGCGAAGAAGATGAAGGTGAACGACGCGTAGATCAGCGAGGTGATGGTGGAGCCGATGTAGCCGAACCCGGCGCCGCGGGTCAGCAGGTCAATGTCCACCCCGTCCCGGGCGGCGTAGTAACTGATCGGGACCCCTGCCGCGAAGATGACGGCACTGGCAAGCATGATGGCGGCGACGGCGTTGGTGAAGCCGTAGCCCAAGGTGACGGTGCCGCCGATGGCCTCCAGCGCCAGGAACGAGATGCCGCCCAGCGCCGTGTTGGCGACCCGCCAGGGCGACCAGCGCCGCGCCGCCTTGGCGGTGAAGCGCAGGGCGTAGTCCTCCAGGGTCTGGTCGGCGACCCATTGGTTATACTCGCGCCGTATCCGCACGATGCGCTGCCGCGTCGCCATGCCTGGTGCCTGGCCTCCTGCGCCGATGTCCTACGCCCGTCATGGGAATTGTGCATTGCAGCAGCGCCGAAGTCATATACGTCATTTGACGTATTCCGGGCCTCTCCCCAGGCGGTCAACGCTGCCGCCACGCGACACTACCCTTGGGGGCCTGAGATGACCGACGACGCACCGCACTCGCCATTCCGCCGCCGGCTGCTGCAGGGCATGGCCGCCCTGCCGGCGGCCGCGTTGCTGCCCTACGCCGCCCAGGCCGCCGGCCCGGCGACCGCGGAGGTCAACACCACCGGGCTCGCCATCACGGATGATACCGTGACCGTCGGCATCCTGCACTCCATCACGGGGACCATGGCGATCAGCGAGACCGGGTCGGTCGAGGCGGAGAAGCTGGCGATCCAGCAGATCAACGCGGCGGGCGGCGTGCTGGGGCGGCAGATCAAGGTCATCCAGGAAGACGGGGCCAGCGACTGGCCGAACTTCGCCGAGAAGGCGAAGAAGCTGCTGGCCAGCGACCATTGCGCCGCGGTGTTCGGCTGCTGGACCTCGGCGTCGCGCAAGGCGGTGCTGCCGGTGTTCGAGCAGTATAATGGGATGCTGTATTATCCGACGTTCTATGAGGGGCTGGAGCAGTCGAAGAACGTCATCTACACCGGGCAGGAGGCGACGCAGCAGATACTCGCCGGGCTGGACTGGGTGAACAGGACCAAGGGGGCCAAGAGCTTCTACCTGATCGGGTCGGACTACATCTGGCCGCGGACGTCCAACAAGATCGCGCGCAAGCACATCGAGGGGCACCTGACCGGCTGCAAGGTCGCGGGGGAGGACTACTTCCCGCTCGGCCACACGCAGTTCAACTCGGTCATCAACAAGATCAAGCTGGTCAAGCCGGACGTGATCTTTGCCTCCGTCGTCGGCGGCTCCAACGTCGCGTTCTACAAGCAGATGAAGGCGGCGGGCGTTGACCTCAGCAAGCAGACGCTGCTGACGATCTCGGTCACTGAGGACGAGATCGAGGGCATCGGCGGCGAGAACATTGCCGGCGCATACGCCTGCATGAAGTACTTCGAGAGCCTGGACAACGCCAACAACAAGGCGTTCGTCGCGGCGTTCCAGAAGGATTACGGCCCGAAGAGCGTCATCGGCGACGTGACGCAGGCGGCCTACCTCGGGCCGTGGCTGTGGAAGCTGACGGTGGAGAAGGCCGGCAGCTTCGACGTGGACAAGATCGCTGCGGCGTCGGGCGGGGTCGAGTTCAAGGGTGCGCCGGAGGGCTACGTCCGCATCCACGAGAACCATCACCTGTGGAGCAAGACGCGCGTCGGCCGGGCCAAGACGGACGGGCAGTACGAGGTGGTGTTCGAGACGGCCGAGCTGGTCCAGCCGGACCCGTTCCCCAAGGGCTACCAGTAGCGGCAGGCGGACGGGAGGACGGGAGATGTTCGGCTATTCCTTTGGTGAGCTTGGCTCGATCATGGCCATGCAGGGCTTTGCCGGGCTGATCCTGTTCTCCGTGTTCGTGCTGATGGCGCTGGGGCTGGCGGTGATCTTCGGCCAGATGGGCGTCATCAACATGGCGCATGGCGAGTTCATGATCCTGGGCGCCTACGTCACCTTCCTGACGTCGCGGCTGTTCACGACCTACATGCCGTCGCTGTTCAGCGCCTACTTCTTCGTCGCCATCGTGCTGGCGTTCTGCGCCGCGGGAGCGCTGGGGATGCTGGTGGAGTGGGTGCTGATACGGCGGCTGTATCGCCGGCCGCTGGATACTCTGCTGGCGACCTGGGGGCTGAGCCTGATCCTGCAGCAGGTCTATCGCTCGGTGTTCGGGGCGCGGGAGGTCGGCGTGGACCAGCCGGACTGGATGATGGGCGCGGCCAACCTGACCGACAGCATCCAGATCCCGATCAACGGGATGATCGTGATGGTGCTGACGGCATTCATCGCGCTGGGCGTCTATCTGCTGATCTACCGCATGGGCTGGGGCAAGCAGGTGCGGGCGGTGATGGCGAACCGGGCGATGGCCGGTGCCGTCGGCATCAACACCGAGTTCGTGGACCGGGTGACCTTTGGCGTCGGCTGCGGCATCGCGGGGGTCGCGGGCAGCGCCTTTACGATGATCGGGTCCACCAGCCCGACGGCCGGGCAGCTTTATATCGTGGACACCTTCCTGATCGTGGTGTTCGGCGGGGCGGCCAGCCTGGCGGGGACCATCGCGTCGGCGTTCACCATCTCGCAGGCGCGGTCCACGCTGGAGTTCTTCCTCAGCGGCTCCATGGCGCAGGTGATCGTGCTGCTCAGCGTCATCGGCATCCTGATGCTGCGCCCGCAGGGGCTGTTCGTGATGAAGGTGCGGCGATGAGCTTCCTCAACCGCAAGGACGTCTTGTGGATCGGCCTGTTCGCGGTCCTGCTGCTGGTCGTGCTGCCGCTTGGGTTCAATCCGTTCCGGCTGAATTTGTTTGGCAAGTATCTGACCTTCGGCTTCGTCGTGCTGGGGCTGGTGCTGTGCTGGGGCGATGCGGGCATCCTCAGCCTGGGCCAGGGGGTGTTCTTCGGGCTGGGCGGCTACTGCATGGCGATGTTCCTGAAGCTGGAGGCGTCAACGCCCGAGGCCACCAAGATACAGTCCACGCCGGGCATCCCGGACTTCATGGACTGGAACCAGATCACCGAGTTGCCGATGCTCTGGCGGCCGTTCCATAGCCTGACGTTCACGATGGCGGCGGTGGTGCTGGTGCCGACCCTGCTGGCGCTGCTGATCGGCGTGGCGATGTTCACCCGGCGGGTCGGCGGCACCTACTTCGCCATCATCACCCAGGCGTTCGCGGCGATCCTGACGATCCTCATCATCGGGCAGCAGGGCTACACCGGGGGGGTCAACGGGATCACCGACCTGCGGACGCTGCACGGCTGGGACATCCGGACGGATGCGGCGAAGGAGGTGCTTTACTTCGTCAGCGCCGGGCTGCTGTTGGCGTGCCTGCTGCTGTCGCAGCTGGTCCGGCGCAGCAAGCTGGGGCGCATCCTGGTGGCGATGCGCGACAAGGAGGACCGGGTGCGGTTCTCCGGCTACGACGTCGCGCGGTTCAAGGTGTTCGTGTTCTGCTTCGCTGCGGCGCTGGCGGGGATCGGCGGGGCGATGTTCACCCTGCAGGTCGGCTTCATGTCGCCGTCGTTCGTGGGGATCGTGCCGTCCATCGAGATGGTGATCTACTGCGCGGTCGGCGGGCGCACCTCCCTGCTTGGCGCGATCTATGGTGCGGTGCTGGTGGGCTGGGCGCGGACCAGCTTCTCCGAGGCGGCGCCACAGGCGTGGCTGTTCGCGATGGGGTCGCTGTTCATCATCATCGTGGTCGCCTTCCCGAACGGGCTGGCCGGCGTCTACCGCAGCCACCTCGACCCGTTGCTGGACCGGGTGCTGCCGAAGTCTCGCAAGCGGATGCCGACCATCGCCTCGGTCGAGTCGCCGCACGCCGCGACCGTGGCCGAGTAGGAGATGCCGATGCCGGATAAGACGGACTACCTGCTGGCGGTGGAAGGGTTGACCGTCTCCTTCGATGGCTTCCGCGCGGTGGACGACCTGTCGTTCTACCTGGACCGCAATGAGATCAGGGTCATCATCGGCCCGAACGGCGCCGGCAAGACCACGGTGCTGGACCTGATCTGCGGGCGCACCAAGGCGACCGGCGGCTCCGTCGCCTTCAAGGGGCAGGAGCTGCTGCGGATGAAGGAGCACGAGATCGTCCGCGCCGGGGTGGGGCGCAAGTTCCAGACGCCGTCCATCTACGAGGACCTGACGGTGTTCGAGAACCTGGAGATTTCCTACCCACGCGGGCGGTCGGTGTTCGGCGCCCTTGCGTTCCGGCGGGACGCGGCAGTGCGGGACCGGGTGGAGGAGGTGGCGCGGGACATCTTCCTGGCCGACCACCTGGACGACATGGCGGAGGAGTTGAGCCACGGGCAGAAGCAGTGGCTGGAGATCGGCATGCTGCTGATCCAGGACCCGGCGCTGCTGATGCTCGACGAGCCTGTTGCCGGCATGAGCGTCAGCGAGCGCAAGAAGACCGCCGAG
>CAXTDP010000375.1:0-5965 GCA_964242295.1 uncultured Acetobacteraceae bacterium
ACCTGGGCCGCCTATCCCGGCGCGCACCCGGTGATCCGCGCGACGGGCTGGCAGGGTATCCACGTCCACGCCGCATACGTCGTGGTGGCCGGTTTCACGGTAATCGGCATGCGCGCTCAGTTGACCGCCGGGCAGCTCGCCGCCTGCGGGGAGCATTGGACCGCCGTGCCGCACGGTGGCGCCGAGCACGCGGCGCACCTGGCCCGGCGGCTCGAACGCGACGCCATAGCCCTCGCCAGCCTGGACCTCCCGCCCGGCCTGTCACGCGCCGAGGCGGCCCGTTGCATCGGTGTGGAGCTATGCCGCCTGGTCCACACCCTGCCGCCGCCCGGCACGCTGCTCGTCGCCGGCGGTGAAACCCTGCGCGGCCTGTGCATCGCCCTCGGCGCCGAAAGCCTGCTCGTGCAGGGACGCGCCGTGCCCGGCGTGCCAGTGTCCATCATGCGCGGCGGGCGTTGGGACGGCGTCACCGTCGTCTCCAAGTCCGGCGCCTTCGGCCATCCCACCCTGCTGCGCGACCTGCTGCGCTTCCCCGAGCTTGAAAGGACGGCTCCATGACCCCCCGCCACCTCGCGATCACCATGGGCGACCCCGCCGGCATCGGGCCGGAGATCATCGTCAAGGCCGCCGTCCGCTTGCAGGCCCGCATTGACGCAGGCGCGCTGCGCCTGCTGGTGATCGGCAGCACCGCGGCACTGGACGCCGCCCGCCGCCAGCTCGCGCCGGACCTCGACATTCCCCTGGTGACGGACGCCGACGCCCACTGGCCCGCCCTGGCCGCCATGCAGGCGGGTCCCGAGGGCGAGCCGATCCTGCCGGGCCAACTATCCGCCGATGCCGGCCGCTTCGCCTTCCTTGCGGTCGAGCGCGCCGTGCGCCTGGCGCAGGCGGGCCGGGTCGGCGGCATCGTCACCGCCCCCCTCAACAAGGAGGCGCTCAACAAGGCCGGCTATCACTACCCCGGGCACACCGAGATGCTGGCGGAGCTGACCGGCGTGAAGGGCTCTTGCATGATGCTGGCGCACGGCAACATGCGGGTCAGCCACGTCACCACCCACATCGCGCTGGAGGACGTGCCGTATCGCGCGACGCCGGAACGGCTGCGCCGGGTCATCGAGCTGACGCACGGCGCGCTGACCCGGCTCGGCACCGGCCGCACCCGCATCGCGGTGGCGGCGCTGAACCCCCATGCCGGCGAGGGCGGTCTGTTTGGTCGCCACGACATTGACGTGGCCGCCCCGGTGATCGCCCAGGCGGTGGCAGAGGGGCTGGACGTGGTCGGCCCCGTGCCGGGCGACACGGTGTTCGTGAAGCTGCGCGCCGGGCAGTATGACGCGGTGATCGCCAACTACCACGACCAGGGCCACATCCCGGTCAAGCTGCTGGGCTTCGAAATCGACCCGGCGACCGGCAAGTGGAACGACCTGTCGGGCGTGAACATCACCCTGGGCCTGCCAATCATACGCACCTCCGTGGACCACGGCACCGCGTTCGACATCGCCGGCAAGGGCATCGCCAACGAGCAGAGCCTGATGGAGGCGATTGAATATGCCGAACAACTGGCCCAGCCCATCCGGGCGGCGGCGGCGTAACTGTTCCAGGAACTCGCAGCGCCTGCGCGCTCAGCCTATCCGCCATGCCAGCATGTTGCCTCGGTCGGCCTATTGGCTCGGAATACACTTACCGTGGCTTTCCAGCATCACCCGGTGGAACGCAGCCTTGATTGAACTGCAACTCAGTAGTGGGAACGTGAGTTTCTGACGTGACAAGTTAATATAATATTTACGCCTATTACTCAACATTTCCTAATTTGAGATCGTGTTAAGCTTTGTGTATTTCGCCTGTGCCGGTTGCAGTTAACATATCGGCGTTCGACTTCGAAGCAGGCCGGCAGCAGCGATCCTGCGCTTTGACTGTAGCTGTTTGCGTGCAAGTAATTGCCTTGCAACACCTGGGCCGGAGATTGAGATGGCGTGCATTCTGTTGGTCGAGGACGAGGCCGATATCCGGACGGTGCTGGCAGAAGTGCTGGTGGAAGCCGGCCACGAAGTGGTCGAGGCTGAAACCGGCGACTGTGCGGCGCTGCTGCTGGATGGGTCCGCCGACTTCGACATGCTCGTCACCGACGTCAACATGCCCGGCTTGCTGGACGGCATCGGCTTGGCGGTGCACTTCCGCAAGCGTCATGCTGTCCGTCCCATACTCTACGTGACCGGGCGTCCCGATGCATTGCGCCAGGTTGCGATGCGGCCCAACCGCGAAGCCGCCCTGTTCAAGCCGTGTGGACTTCTGTCGCTGGTCGCCACCGTGCGGACCATGCTCGCTGCTGCGGAAGCCGAGCGGCGGGCCTGCCCCGATCAAGCCTATTTGCTGCACGGGTCCCCCATGGTCCTGACCGCAGCTTGAGACACACGGGCGGTCGGTATGGAGATTTTGGCAGCCCTCCAGCTTGCCTTGTTGGCGCTGTTGGCGGGGTGGCTGTCACGGGAACGGCAGGCTAGGCGCCGGCGCGACGCCGACCTCAACCTGATCGCGGAACGCGACCGCGCCCAGGCAGCCAAAATGGCTGCAATCCTGAAAGGCATGCCCGATGGGATCGTGGTCCTGGATGGAGATCTCAGGCTGGTCGAGTGGAACGACCACTTCCCTGAATTCGCGGGGGTGCCAAGCGGGATGATGCGGGTCGGCATGGACTTTGCCGACGTGCTGCGTGCCCAGGCGGCCGCCGGGGAATTCGGGTCCGTTGACGTTGATGCCGAGGTGGAACGCCGCATGGCCCTGCTGCGGTCGGGTGGCAGCACCGGCGTGATCGAGCGGTCGCGTCCGAACGGCAACACCCTCGAGCTGCGGCGAAGCCCCTTGCCGGAGGGTGGGTTCGTCACGCTCTACACCGACATTTCGGCGCGGCGCCAGGCCGAGACCCAGTTGCGCCAAGCGCAGAAGATGGAGGCGGTCGGCCATCTGACCGGAGGGGTGGCCCACGACTTCAACAACCTGCTGATGGTGATCCTCGGCAACCTCGAGCTGGCGGTCCAAGCGCTCGGAACCCAGAACCTGACCCGCGCACGACGCAAGGTCGAAGTCGCCCAGGGCGGCGCCCAGCGCGCGGCGGCGCTGACCCAGCGCCTGCTGGCGTTCTCAAGGCGCCAGAGCCTCGATCCCCAGCCAGTTGACGCCAACAAGATCGTGGCCTCGATGTCGGAGCTGCTCCGCCACTCCATCGGCACCGGCATCGGGCTGGAAACTGTCCTGGCCGGAGACCTGTGGGAAGCGCTGGTTGACCCGAACCAGTTGGAAAACGCCCTGCTCAACCTGGCGATCAATGCGCGGGACGCGATGCCGGCAGGTGGCAAGGTTACCGTGGAGACGGCCAACACGGTCCTGGACGCCGCCTACGCCGCAAGCCATGACGAGGTGACAGCCGGCCAGTATGTGATGGTGGCCTTGAGCGACTGCGGCACCGGAATGACGCCTGATGAGGCAGCGCGGGCATTTGAGCCGTTTTTCACCACCAAGGGCGTTGGACGCGGCTCAGGGTTGGGGCTGTCGCAAGTCTTCGGGTTCATCAAGCAGTCGAGCGGACACGTCAAGATCAACAGCGTGCTGGGCGCTGGCACGGCGGTGAAGCTGTACTTGCCGCGCCTGATCCGGGATGACGAACCAGCAGCCGAGGCGGTGATGCCCGCAACAAGCTTGCCTCGTGCACGCGGGGGGGAATGCATCCTGGTCGTCGAGGACGACCCAGACGTGCTGGCGTTCTCGACAGATGCCCTGGAAACACTCGGATACTCCGTCGTCAGTGCCGGAGATGCCGAGCAGGCTCTGGTCATCCTCGACGAACGAAGCGACATCACGCTGCTGTTCACGGATGTCGAGCTGCCAGGTGCGAACGGTCAGGAACTGGTCAGGGAGGCCCTCTCGCAACGGCCAGGCCTGCCCGTGCTTTATGCCACTGGACACCAGGAAGACCCAGGTCTGCATCGTGGCGCCCTCGACCGGGAGGTCACGTCTCTCAGCAAGCCATTTACCGTTGTGGACATGGCGCATACGGTGCGGGAAACGATTGATGGGGCAATCCTCGAGGACTCGCTGCAAAAGGAATCCGAATGATCTGACGCCACTGCCGAGATCACCGTTCCAATGGTGTCTGCCAAACGATGCCAGCGGCCAATGGCGAGACCCTGGCAACGCGGGCAGCGCAGCGATTTGGACACCCAGGGGCGGCCAGCGGGGTCCCGGCAAGCCGCACCGCAGTGCCGGCTGGGATGCGAGGCGCCGGCGCCGTTCCGCGCCGCCCAGCTACCTGCACCTCCAGCTACCCGTATTCCTCAGCTACCCATACCCGTAGAGCCGCGCCGGATTGGCGACCAGGATCTTGCTGCGGGCGGCTTCATCCGGCACCCACTCCGCCAGAAGGTTGAACAGCCGTCCGTCGTCCACCTCCTGCGCCGGGGCAAGGTCGGTGGGTTTGCGGCCCGCCACCGGCGCGCTGTCGGGGTGCGGCCAGTCCGTGCCCCAGACGATCCGGTCCGGGTTGGCCGCCACCAGCGCACGGGCCAGGGGCGCCACGTCCGTCCAGCCCGGCGCCGTCGAAGCGCGGTATGCGCCGCAGATCTTCACATACGCCCGGCCCGACCGCACCAGGTCCAGCACGGCGTCGAACCCTGGCTGTTCCACCCCCAACGCCGCCTGCGCCCCGGCGAAGTGGTCGAACACCACCGGCACCGGCAGCGCTGCCAACTGGTCGTGCAGCGGCGCGATCACCGCCAGGCGCGAATACACCTGCAAGTGCCATGGCCGACCCGCCAGTTGCGCCATCACCCCGCCCAGCCGCTTCGCCAGGGCCGCCGGGTCGAACTCGCCAGCCTGCTCCAGGTTGACGCGGACGCCGCGGATGCCTTGGGCGTGCATGGCGTCCAGCTCCGCCGGCTGCGCCTCTGGCCCGATGACGGCGATGCCGCGGGTGCGCTTGGGGCCGAGCCGGCGCATCCCCTCCAGCGTCGCCCGGTTGTCCGTCCCGTAAACGCTGGGCGTGACGATCACGACGCGGTCCAGGTGCAGGGCGCCCTGCAGCGCCAGCAGCGCTCCCGGCTCGGCCGCGGGTGGGGTGTAGGTACGGCCGGACCAGTAGGGAAAGGCAGCCGGATCAGGGAACACGTGGACATGGGTGTCCGTGGCGCCCGGCGGCGGGGTGAAGCTGAGGGGCGTGCGGACCGTGGGCGCCTCTGCCGAGGCATGCGCCGGGCCGGCGCGCAACAGGGTGGCGGGGACTGCGGCAACCAGCGCAAGCCCAGCGCGGCGTGTCATCATGGCCGATACCTCCCAAGGTTCGTTTTGAGGCGATTACGGCACGGGCTGCGCTGCCTGTCCAGGCAGGGCGGGCTTCCTGGGCGTGGCGGCGCCGGCCCTGCACTTGGCGGTGCGCGGCCTGCCGTGACAGGTTGAGGTGCCCTGATGGAGAACCCGGCATGACACAACTCTGGCGCCTGTCCGCCACGCAACTGGCCGCACGCATAAGGGCGCGCGACGTGTCCGCGCGTGAGGCCGCTCAGGCCGCGCTGGACCGCCTGGACGCGGTGAACCCGGCCCTCAATGCCGTCGTGGACCACCGCCCCGCGGAAGTGCTGGCCGAGGCGGACCGGGTGGACGCGGCCATCGCCCGCGGCGAGGACCCGGGCGTGCTGGCCGGGGTGCCGATGACGGTGAAGGTCAACCTGGACCAGGCGGGCTGGGCCACCACCAACGGCCTGCGTCTGCAGCGGGACCTGATCGCGCGGCAGGACAGCCCCGTGGTGGACAACCTTCGCCGGGCTGGGGCGGTCATGCTGGGGCGGACCAATGCGCCGGCATTCTCCTTGCGGTGGTTCACCAGCGGCGGCGTGCACGGGCGGACCCGCAACCCGCGCAACCCCGCCCTGACGCCCGGCGGATCGTCGGGCGGGGCGGCGGCGGCGGTTGCGGCTGG
>CAXTDP010000376.1:0-1808 GCA_964242295.1 uncultured Acetobacteraceae bacterium
GATACGGCAGACCAGTCGACCTCGAGCGTCGAGCGTCGGCCCGCAGCGGACCCGCCTGCAACGCCAGCGTCGTCGCGGCCCCCGTGCGCGGCCCGTCCAGCCCGGCCTTCAGCGTAATCGGCCCCAGCGCCGGCAGGGACGCCAGGTGCGCCACCAGCCCGCCGTCTGGCTCCTGCATGTCGAGCGTCAGGCCGATGCTGGCCGGGTCAATGCGCGCCTTCGCCGCATAGGCGCCGCCACCGTCCAGCCGCTGTAGCCGGAGGTCGGCGCTGCCGGCCTGCAGCGACGGCACATCCGCGCTGCCTTCCAGCGACAGCGTGGCGGCGGTCCCGGCGACCGGGGCGCCGATTTCGACGCGGTCCACCTTGATCTGCCGGGCCACCACGTGGACCGGCAGGGTGAACGGCTTGCTTTCTGGCGCCGGGGTGGCAGGCGCGGGCGCGGCGACGGGCAGGCGCGGCACCTGCACCCGTGCCGCCGTCAGCAGGTCTACGGACGCCGTACGGTGCACGAGCGCCAGCGGCGACCAGTCCAGCGCTACGTTGTCCGCCAACAGCCAGGCGCCCTGCGCATCCCGCACCTCAAGGTGCGCCAGTTGGAGCCGGTCCGGGAAGCGCCCGTGCAGGCCCACCAGGACCACCTGGCCGCCGGTCAGCCGCCCGACAAGCAGCTCCGCCGCCACCCGGCCCGGCCCGATGTTCAGTCCGACCAGCAGCGCCGCAACCGCCAGCACCGGCACCGCAAGGAGCAGCGCCAGCACCCACAGCGCGATCTTCCGTAACCTGCGCATCAGAATGCCTGCCCTATGCCGATGTAAGCCTCAAGCGAATCGTCGCCGTTCCGCTTGTTGAGCGGCACCGCCACGTCCAGCCGGATCGGCCCGATGGCGGTGTAGTAGCGCGCCCCGACCCCGGCGCCGGCCCGCAGGCCGCTGAACCCGGCGCTGCTGGTGCTGACCTGGCCGGCATCCACGAACGCCACCGCGCCGAAGCTTTCGCCGATGCGCTGGCGGAACTCCACCGTCGCCGCCGTGATGGAGGAGCCGCCCGTGGGCCGCCGATCCGCGAACTGCGGGCCGACCGATTGATACTTGTAGCCGCGCACCGTGCCGCTGCCGCCGGCGTAGAAGCGCTGGTCCGGCGGCAGGGCGAAGGTGCTGGCTCCCTGGACCGTGCCCACCAGGCCGCGCAGGGCCAGGATGCTGCGGCCCGGCGCGCCCAGGTTGATGTAGGTGGAACCCTGCACCTGCAAGATGGTGAAGTCGCCGCCGGTCCCCGCCAGGGACGCCGTGGGGGTGACGGTTGCCGCGGCCTTGATGCCGTGCGTCGGCTCGAACAGTCCCTCCGGCCCCGTGCTGTCGTAGCGCAGCCCGATGGGCAGTTGCGCCAGGGTGTAGTCCCGGGTGGTGCCTTCTTGCTGGATGCGGGACTGCTGCGCCTGCACGCCGACGCTCGCGGTCCAGCTCTGGGAGAACTTGCGGCTGAGCGTCACCCCGGCCAGCACCGCCGTGCGGTCGTAGGCGTCCAGGTTCTCCTTGATCGCCTGCAGGTTCAACTGGACGTTCTGGTTGCGCGCCCACACGTCCGGCTTCAGCAGGGACGCCGTCACGTTGTAGCCCTGGCCGCGGCTGGCGCTGCCGCCCAGTTCCGTCACCGCCGCGCCCAGGTTGAGCTGCTCCGCCTGGCCGAACAGGTTGCGGTGCTGGAAGGTGACGCCGGCGGTGGCGCCCAGGTCGGTGGAATATGCCGCGGTGAAGCCGACGACGTGGCGCGGGCGCTCCGTCATGTCATAGTCGAGCGGCAGGGCCC
>CAXTDP010000376.1:1818-5962 GCA_964242295.1 uncultured Acetobacteraceae bacterium
CCCCGGCGGCGTTCAGCCGCTCCGCCGCACGCGCCCGCACCGTGGCGAAAACGCCGAGCGAGGCGAGGTCCTGCCGCGCTTCCTCGATCTTGTCGGGGTCGAACCGCTCGCCCGGATGCACCAGCAGCCGCCGCCGCACGAAGGCCGGGTCCACCCGGTCCAGCCCGCCGATGCCGATGGGTCCGAGGTTCACCCGCGGACCCGCGTCCACCTTGTACGACACGTCCAGCACCTGCGCCGCCGGGTCCAGCATGACGACGGGGGCGTCCACCTTGGCCAGCGCATGGCCGCTTTTGCGCAGGGCGTCCAGCACCCGGCCCTGGGCGGCCAGGACATCCGACGCGACTCCAGGAGCGCCTTCTTCCAGCTTCAGGGCGGCGCGGCCCTCGGACGGGACGGCGCCATCCAGGGTGACCCGGCGCAGATGGAACATCGGGCCGGGCTGGATGCCGACGGCCACGGGAACCGAGGCGGTCGCCGCCTCCAGAGCCGCGGGCAGGGCGGGATCGGCCACGTCCCGCCCGGCGATGCGTATGGACACCTTTGCCGCGTAGTAGCCGTAGCTGTTCAGCGCCGTCATCAGCCGCCCGGCGTCGCCCTGCGCCCGCATCACCAGCGCGAACGGACCGGCTGGGGCGCTTTCGCGCAACTTGATCAGGTTGCTGCTGTCGCTCAGCGCCTGGTCCAGTCCGCCGTTGCCGGTGGCCGCCAGCTCAACCGTATAGGGCTGCGGGTCCGAGCCCCTGGCGCTGGGCGCGGCAAGCAGGGCCGCCACGATCATGGCGGCATGGCGGAGGGTGGAGCGTCGGCTCATGCCGACCTATAACTCCTAGTGGTAAGCAAGGGTTACACGGGATTGTGTGTTCGTCCTAAGGTTGTCATGCCGCCGTCGTTGTTCCGTCACACCCTGTTTGGTATTCCAGCGTCATGAAGCTTCCGCTCTGCCGTGTGCGCCAACCCGGCCTCATTACCGTGCCGCCCACGCCTGAGGCGCCGCGGTTTTCCGGGCGCCGCCCTGTCCGCGCCGTATTTCGGGGCGCTTCCATCCTGCTGTGGACGCTGCCGATGGGGCTGCTGCAAGGGGCGATGCTGCTGCTGCCGGGGCGCGGCAAGGTGGTGGTGGCCCGGCTGTACTGGGCCAGCCTGTGCCGCCTGATGGGAATGCAGGTCCGCGTCATCGGCACCCCGGCCCGGCGGCTGGACGGCCGGTCACTGGTGTTCGCCTCCAACCACTCGTCATGGCTCGATGTCCTGACCCTGGGCGGCACCCTGGAGGCCTGCTTCGTCGCCAAGCAGGAGGTCGGGACCTGGCCGCTGGTCAGCACGGTCGCCCGCCTGGGCCGCACGGTGTTCGTCAGCCGCCGGGCCAGGAACACCGGGCAGGAGCGCGACTCGATGCGGGCGCGCCTGGACGCCGGCGACAACCTGATCCTGTTTCCGGAGGGCACCAGCTCCGACGGCTCCCGGGTGCTGCCGTTCCGGTCGGTGTTCTTTTCGGTGGTGGAGAGCCGGGCGGGGTCGCCGCGGCCATTGGTGCAGCCGGTTTCGGTGGTTTACGACCAGTTGGCCGGGCTGCCGATGGGCCGGGCGAGCCGTCCGGTGTTCGCCTGGTATGGCGACATGGACCTGGCCAGCCACTTCTGGCGCCTGGCGCAGCATCGCGGGCTGCGGGCGACGGTCCTGCTGCATGCGCCGATGGACCCGGCGGCGTATCCGGACCGCAAGGCCCTGACGCAGGCAGTGTGGCAGGTGGTCGCCGACGGCGCGGCGACGCTGCGGCAGAACCGCCCGGTGCGGGTGGTTGCGGCCGTGCCGGAGGCCGTATCCGAGCAGCCGGCCTATGCGTAGGGACACAGCTTGTTTCACCCCGGCCCTCTCCCGGAGGGAGAGGGAGCAGGAGCAGGGGTGGGCGCTTTTCCTTGACAGGCCATGCCCCACAGGCCCCACACTCCCCATGTCGGATTCAAAGGACTCCCAAACGCTGCACCGCTTGACCCCCGCCGGGCGAATGCCCATTGCTCCGCGCCAAGCATCCGTCCAGGTCCGGGCGAGGGGGATTTCTGCGTGACACCGACGACTGGCCCGGCGGCTTCGAACACTAAACGTCTGCACGTTATCACCTGGGGCTGCCAGATGAACGTGTATGACAGCGGCCGCATGGCCGACGTGCTGGCGCCCCTGGGCTACGCCCCGACCGCCACGCCCGACGACGCCGACATGGTGATCCTGAACACCTGCCATATCCGCGACCGCGCGGCGGAGAAGGTGTTCTCCGAGCTGGGCCGTCTGCGCGCCGTGAAAACGGCGCGGGCGCAGGCCGGGTTGCCCACCATCCTGGCCGTCGCCGGCTGCGTGGCGCAGGCCGAGGGCAAGGAGATCCTGACCCGGGCGCCGTTCGTGGACATCGTGCTGGGTCCGCAGACCTATCACCGCCTGCCGGAGATGGTGGCCCGCGCCAGCCGGGCCGCCGGGCACGTGATAGACACCGATTTTCCGGCAGAGGCGAAGTTCGACCACCTCCCGGACAGCACCACCCCACCCGGCGTCACCGCGTTCCTGACGGTGCAGGAAGGATGCGACAAGTTCTGCTCCTTCTGCGTAGTGCCCTACACCCGCGGCGCCGAAAGCAGCCGGCCAGCCGTGTCCGTGCTGGCGGAGGCGCGGCGGCTGGTGGCGATGGGAGCGCGGGAGATCACCTTGCTCGGCCAGAACGTGAACGCCTGGCACGGCGACGCTCCCGGCGCGGGATCATGGACCTTCGGCCGGCTGGTGCGGGCGCTGGCGGAGATACCAGGCCTGGATCGCCTGCGCTACACCACGTCGCACCCGCGCGATATGGCGGACGACCTGATTTCCGCGCATCGGGACGTGCCGCAGTTGATGCCGTTCCTGCACCTGCCGGTGCAGTCCGGCTCCGACCGCATCCTGCAGGCGATGAACCGCAAGCACACCCGCGACGACTACCTGCGCCTGGTGGACCGCCTGCGCGATTCCCGGCCGGATTTGGCGATGGCGTCGGACTTCATCGTCGGCCATCCCGGCGAGACCGACAGGGACGCCGAGGCGACGCTGGACCTGATCCGCCGGGTCGGATTCGTGCAGGCCTACAGCTTCGCCTACTCGCCCCGGCCCGGCACGCCGGCGGCCGGAGCGGCGGGCCAGGTGCCCGCCGCGGTGCAGGACACCCGGCTGCAGGCGTTGCAGGCGCTGCTGCGAGAGCAGGCGGCAGCGTTCAACACGGCGGCCGAGGGCCAGACGCTGCCGGTGCTGTTCACTGGCCTTGGCCGGCGGCCGGGGCAGTTGTCGGGGCGGTCACCTTTTCTTCAACCCGTCCATGTACAGGCTCCGGCCACGCTGATCGGCCAGGTCGTGCCGGTGGTGATCGTGCATGGAACGCCTACATCCCTATCAGGAACCCTTACCCAGGAGCTAATACCCGCTTGAACATGCTCGCGGCTTCCCAGGCTGCACCGGCGGCGCCCAAGGCCGTCACCCTGCAATTCAACGACAATGCACTGCTGCCGTTGTTGTTCGGCGACCATGATCGCAACCTGGTCCGCCTGGAACAAGGGTTAGGCGTCCGATTGTCGAGCCGCGGCAACCGAGTTGCCATCAGCGGCGATCCCGGGCGGGTCCAGGCCGCCGAGTTGGCGCTGACCGGACTCTACAAGCGCCTGGAGCAGGGCAAGGGCGTTAGCCGCGGCGATGTGGACGCTGCGATCCGCATGATGGACGCCGACCCCGATCCGCGCCTGCCGCTGTCCGACCTGCCGGCGATACAGACCCGCCGCGGCGCCGTCGGCCCCCGCAGCCCCGGGCAGACCACCTACATGGAGATGCTGCAGCGCCATGAGATGGTGTTCGGCATCGGCCCGGCCGGCACCGGCAAGACCTATCTCGCCGTGGCGCAAGCGGTCGCCATGCTGCAAGCGGGCAGGGTGGACCGCATCGTGCTGTCGCGTCCGGCGGTGGAGGCCGGGGAGCGTCTGGGCTTCCTGCCCGGCGACCTGAAGGACAAGGTGGACCCCTACCTGCGTCCGCTATACGACGCGCTGCACGACATGATGCCCGGCGACCAGGTGATCCGCCGCATGGGCACCGGCGAGATCGAGGTGGCGCCGCTGGCGTTCATGCGCGGGCGCAC
>CAXTDP010000377.1:0-5960 GCA_964242295.1 uncultured Acetobacteraceae bacterium
GGGTGTTGGACGTTGCGGTGTTCCAAAGACCCCACGCACCGTCCTATGGGCACCTGGACCACGGGGCCGCAAGCGGCTCACGGTGACAGAGGACCGGCAAACGGGTCAGGGGTGGGGCAGCGCCTTTGCAGCGCGCGGCCATACCGCAAGCAGAACGGCTATCATGCCAGCCGCTCCATTTACGGTATGCCGGTGTTGGGAAGCTACCCCTTCGCAGCAGCCTTGGCGTCATGTTTGGCAACGCGCGCCGCCTCCTCCGCGTCGGCCTCGGCCTTACGGTCCGCGACCTCCTGGGCGTGCTGCCGGTAGCCGTCCACCGCCTGCATGGCGTGCCGGTTCGCCACGCCCTCGGCCTCTGCTGCCGACGTGGCCAGGCTCTCGGCCTTCTCGTAGTTGCCCGAGGCGCAGTGCTTGGCCGCGTCGTGGTGCATCTTGGCGGCCACCTCGAAGTGGTGCGCGGCATCCTCGTGATGCTTGGCTGCCGTTGCCTTCATGTCGTCCATTTTGGTGTCCTGGTGTGGGTGGAACGGGTGGATGCTGCGTCACCCCCGGCGCGACCGGGCGCCGGGGACCGTAGCAGGGAAGGCGTCTTACGACAGGATGCGGCGGATTGCAGCAGGCGAAGCCGGGCCACGGCGCGCAAGGCCGTCCCGTGCGTGACGCGTGCAACGGCCAGGCGCTATCCGGCCCGGCCACGGCCTGGCCGCTTGGCGGCTCTCCATGCTCGCGCGCGGCCGCCCCCTGAAAGCGGGGGAAGCCGAGCTACGCCGCCGCCCGCACCGTCACGGCGTCCAGCGCCTGGCCCAGGTCGGCCAGGATGTCGTCAATGTGCTCGATGCCGATGGACAGGCGCACATAGCCGGGGCTGACGCCCGCCGCCATCTGCTCCTCCGCCTCCAACTGTGAGTGCGTCGTGCTGGCCGGATGGATCGCCAATGTGCGGGCGTCGCCGATGTTGGCGACGTGCAGCACCATCTGCAGCCGGTTGATGAACGCCCGCCCGGCCTCCGCGCCGCCTGCCAGCTCCATCCCGACGAGGCCGCCGTGCCCGCGGGGCATGTAGCGCCTGGTGCGCGCCGCGGCCTCCCCCGTCTGCTTCGACGGGTGGATCACCCGCGCCAACTCGGGACGGTTGGACAGGAAATTCACGACTGCGGTGGCGTTGCTGCAATGCCGCTCCATACGCAGCGCGACGGTCTCGATGCCTTGCAGCACCAGGAAGGCGCTGTGCGGGCTGAGCGCCGGGCCGAGGTCGCGCAGCAGGGTCACGCGCGCTTTCAGGATGTAGGCGATGGGGCCGAGCGGCTTGGCCGCCTCCACCCACACGGCTCCGTGATAGCTGGGGTCGGGGCGGTGCAGCGTCGGCTGCCGCTCCGGATGCGCCGCCCAGTCGAAGTTGCCGCCGTCCACGATCAGCCCGGCGATCGTGGTGCCGTGCCCGCCCAGGTACTTGGTGGCGGAATACACCACCACCGCCGCCCCGTGGTCGAACGGGCGCACCAGCAGCGGCGCCGCGGTGTTGTCCATGATGAGCGGGATGCCGTGCCGCCGGCCGATGGCGGCGACCTCGGCGATGGGGAACACCTGCAGCTTCGGGTTCGGCAGGGTTTCGGCGTAGTAGGCGCGGGTGCGGGCGTCGGTCGCCCGCTCGAAGGCTTCGGGGTCGGCGGGGTCCACGAAGCGGACCTCGATGCCCTGGTCGCGCAAGGTGTTGGCGAACAGGTTCCAGGTGCCGCCATACAGGTCGGTGGAGCTGACGATGTTGTCGCCGGCGACCGCCAGGTTCTGCACCGCAAGCGCCGAGGCTGCCTGGCCGGACGCCACGGCCAGCGCCGCCACCCCGCCCTCCAGCGCCGCGACGCGCTTTTCCAGCACGTCGGCGGTCGGGTTCATGATGCGGGTGTAGATGTTGCCGAGCTGCTTCAGCGCGAACAGGTCGGCCGCGTGCTCCGCGCTTTCGAACTGGAAGCTGGTGGTCTGGTAGATCGGCACCGCGACGGCGCCGGTCGCCGGGTCGCTGCGCCAGCCCGCGTGCAGGGCCAGGGTTTCGGGATGGGTCGAGTCCGTGTGCGCCATGGGGCGGTCCTCCGATTTATGCGGCACATGTTAGCCCCGCAGACGCCCGGCACGGAAGCATGAACCCGGCGGAGGATGCCGCGTTGCCCCCGGACACCAACGCGAAAGGCTTACAGGAATGGACATGCAGGGCATCAAGCTGGCGGCGGACGGCATCGAGGCAACGCCGTTCCAGATCCCCGGCGCGACCGGCGAGTTCCGTATCCAGATCCTGAACGAGGACCAGGAGCGCGGCGTGGTGACCACCATCGTCCACCTGCCGGCTGGCGGCGTGATCCCGGCGCACAAGCACCAGGCCGGGTCGGAGATGCACTATGTCCTGGAGGGCGACTTGCAGGATGCCGGGCAGCAGCACGGCCCCGGCGCCTTCCTGACCCACGCCGCGGGGCAGGTGCACGGGCCGCATGAGAGCAAGGGGGGCGCCAAGGTCCTCACGGTGCAAACCTGGCAGTCCAGGGATGGCGGCTTCGACTTCGAGCCGGCGTAGCCGATGGCCGACTTGCCGGAGCTGCCGCCGGGTGCGTTCGCCAAGGCGGATACGTCGTCGGACCAGCAGTTCTACGCGCAGGCCCGGCTGGTCAACCACATTGACGACCGTGCCATCGCCGGGCTGACGGGGCTGTATCGGGAGGTGCTGCCGGCGGGGGGACGGGTGCTGGACCTGATGAGCAGTTGGGTCAGCCACCTGCCGACGGACGCCCGGTATGCCGAGGTCGTCGGCCACGGCATGAACATGCAGGAGTTGCAGGCCAACCCGCGCCTGGACCGCCGCTTCGTGCAGAACCTGAACGAGAACCAGGTGCTGCCGCTGGAGGACGCCAGCATGGATGCCGCGTGCATCTGCGTCGGCGTCCAGTATCTCCAGCATCCCGTCGAGGTGATGCGGGAGGTGGCCCGGGTGCTGCGGCCGGGGGGACCGGTCGTCATCAGCTACAGCAACCGCTGCTTCCCGACCAAGGCGGTGGCGATCTGGCAGGCGCTGGAAGGGCCGGACCAGGCCGGGCTGATCGGGCTGTATCTGCGCCGCGCCGGGTTCGCCGAGGTGGAGGGCCGGGAGGTCGTCCGCGGCGGACGCGCCGGCGACCCATTATGGGCGGTCATTGGCCGCAAGGCCACAGCCGGAGACGCCGGGGGCTGACACCCCCGTCCCTTCGTGCGATCACCGCCGCAACAAGTGGAGGCGGCGATGGAAGGGGTACATGAGGGGCATATGGAGAGTGGGGACAAGAAGGTCGCGCTGGTGATCGCTGTGCTGGCGCTGTTCCTCGCCATCGTCGAGACCGGCGGCAAGAGCGCCCAAACCCACGCGATCACGCTCAATGTCGAGTCGGCGAACCTGTGGTCGTTCTTCCAGGCCCGCACGGTGCGGCAGACCACGAACAATGCCGCCATCGCCGCGGCGGACATCCAGAAGCTGACGACCTCCGATGCCGCCGTGCAGGCCAAGATCGAGGTGCAGCAGAAGGCGTGGCGCGATCAGGTCGCAAGCTGGGAAAGCAACGGGACGGACGGCCGCAAGGAGCTGACCGCGAATGCCCGCCACGCCGAGCAGGAGCGGGACCATTACATGGCGCAGTATCACTTCCTCGAATACGCTGCGGCACTGCTGCAGGTGGCGATCGTGATCGCGTCGGCCACCATCATCACCAGCATCCCCTCGCTGCTGTTCGTAAGCCTGGCCTTGGCGGCTGGTGGCCTGGCACTGTCCGGGATCGGCATGTTCGCGCCGGACGCTTTCCACTTTTAACGCCGGGCGGGCGTCCATGCCGCCGACGATCTTGCGCCCGGGCGACGTGGTTCGGGGGGCGGTCAAGCCAGGTCAGCTCGTCTTGATGAAGTCCACGAAGGCCCGCAGCGGCGCAGGCAGCAGGCGCCGGCCGGAATAGTAGAGGAATGGTCCCGGGAACGATTGCCACCACGGTTCCAATACGGGTTGCAGGGCGCCGCTGCCGAGATAGGGGCGGAGCCAGCCCTCGAACAGGTGGATGATGCCGGTGCCGGCGACCGCTGCCTCTACCGCCAGGTCGGTTGCCGAACCGACGCGCACCAGCAGGGGACCGGTGGGATCAACCCGCACCACCTCGCCGTGGCGCTCGAACTCCCAGGGCGGCAATGCGCCGCTGCTGAACTGGCCGCGCAGGCAGGCATGGGCGAGCAGGTCGCGCGGATGCTCCGGACGGCCTCGCCGGGCGAGGTAGCCCGGCGAGGCCGCGGTGGCGAAGCGCTGCACCCGCGGGCCGATCGGCACCGCAATCATGTCCTGCTCCAGCCGCTCGTCGTAGCGGATGCCGGCGTCGCAGCCGGCGGCGAGCACGTCAACGAAGCCGTCCTCGGCGATGACCTCCAGCCGGATGTCGGGGTAGGCTGCTAGGAAGGGCGGCACGATCGCAGGCAGCACCAGCCGCACCGCGCTGACCGGCACGTTGAGGCGGAGGGTGCCGGCGGGACGCTCGCGGTAGCCGTTCACCACGTCAAGCGCCGCCTCCACCTCGGCGAGCGCCGGTCCCAGCCGTTCCAGCATGCGCGCGCCGGCCTCGGTCGGGACGACGCTGCGGGTCGTGCGGTGGAGCAGCCTGACGCCGAGCTGGGTTTCCAGACGGCGCATCGCCTCGCTCAGCCCGGACGCGCTGCCGCTGCTGGCCCGTGCGGCGCCACGGAAGCTCCTGGCGCGGGCCACGGCGAGGAAGGCGTTCAGGTCCGCGACGTCCGCCGCCATTGTTCGCCATCCCGCACAGCCCGTGCGGATTTTACCGGATTATCGGGCGGGCGGGCAACGCCCAGGTGAGTGGTAGTCCAAGAGGAGACCGACCATGCCCACTACCAACGACTCCGCCACGTTCACGCTCGGCGGCCACGCCGTGCATCGGCTCGGCTACGGCGCCATGCAGCTTGCAGGTCCCGGCGTGTTCGGGCCGCCCAGGGATCGCGATGCCGCGCTGGCGGTGCTGCGGGAAGCGGTCGCGAGCGGCGTGAACCATATAGACACCAGCGATTTCTATGGCCCGCACGTCACCAACGGGCTGATCCGCGAGGCGCTGCATCCTTATCCCGACGACCTGGTGATCGTCACCAAGATCGGCGCCCGCCGCGGCGAGGACAAATCCTGGAACCCGGCCTTCTCGCCCGAGGAGTTGACGGCGGCGGTGCACGACAACCTACGCAACCTCGGGCTGGATGTGCTCCATGTGGTGAACCTGCGCCTGATGTTCGCGCAAGGCCCGGCCGAGGGGTCGCTGGAGGCGCCGCTCACGGTCCTGTCCGACCTGCAGCGGCAGGGCCTGGTGCGGCATATTGGGCTGAGCAACGTCACGCCGGCGCAGGTCGCGGAAGGGCGCGGGATCTGCGAGATCGTCTGCGTGCAGAACCAGTATAACCTGGCGCATCGGGATGACGAGGCGCTGATTGATGGGCTTGCCCGCGACGGCATCGCCTACGTGCCGTTCTTCCCGCTCGGGGGCTTCAACCCGCTGCAATCGGCGGCGCTGTCCGAGGTGGCCGCGAGCCTCGGCGCCACGCCCATGCAGGTGGCGCTGGCTTGGCTGCTCCGCCGCTCGCCGAACATCCTGCTGATCCCCGGCACCTCGTCGGTCGCGCACCTGCGCGAGAACCTGGCCGCAGGAGGGTTGGAGTTGCCGGGCGATGCGCTGAGCGCGCTGGATGGGATGGCGGCAAGCGCTGGCCACGCCTGACGGGCGGCTTGCGGTCCCTGGATGGGCAGGCGGAAGGCGCCGGCGCACCCTGCCCTTACGGCCATCGCCCATCCGGGGCATGATGCGTGCAGCCAAAGGACGACATCATGCCCGACACTCCCCTGCCCCAGTTGGATGCGCGCGGCATCCCGCAGTCCGACGACCCGTTGGCCCTGTTCGCCGCCTGGATGGCCG
>CAXTDP010000378.1:0-5938 GCA_964242295.1 uncultured Acetobacteraceae bacterium
GCGCCCTGCCGGAGGTGGTCGAGGATGGGCGCACCGGCATCCTGGTGGACAGCACGGAGGAGATGGCGGACGCCATCGGCCGAATCGGCGCCATAGATCCGGAGGTTTGCCGCGAAACGGCCCGGCGCCGCTTCACCATCGGGCGGATGGCCGCGGCCTACATGGACCGCTACGAGAGCCTGATCGAGCGGCGGGTGTCGGCGGCTGCCTGAACCGGCCGGCGAGATCGCCGTCCCGACTGGCGTAATCGCCGTTCTGGACACCGACGCCGCGCTGATTGCGCTGGCGCTGGAGTGGACGGAGCTATGGGAACGCCTGCCTGGACGCTCGCCCTTTACCGCACCGGCCTGGCTGCTGCCGTGGTGGCGGCACTTCGGCACGGGGCAGCCGCGGGTGGCCACGCTGCGCCGGGACGGACGGCTGGCGGCGGTGCTGCCGTTGTATGTCCTGGATGAGCCAGGCAGGGACGAGCCAGGTGGGGACAAGCCGGGCGGGCGCAAGCTGCTGCCGGTCGGCGCCGGGCTGTCCGACCACCAGGATGTGCTGGCAGAGCCGGGGGTGGACCCGTCCCCGCTGCTGCATGCCGTGCTGGGGCGGGATGACGGGGTGTCGGTGTGCGACCTGATCGAGGTGCCGCCGGGATCGGCGCTGCATGGCCTGGTGGCGCCGCCGGGTTGGGCAATGCGGTGGGGCGGGGGCAGTCCCTGCCCGGTGCTGGCGTTGCCGGGGTCGGTCGAGGCGATGGCGGATGCCGTGCCTGCCGGGCAATTGCGGAAGCTGCGGATGAACCGGCACCGGGCGGAGCGCGGCGGCGGGGTGGTGCGGGAGCGTGCGACGGCGGCGACGCTCCCGGGATTGCAGGCCGAGCTGATCCGCTTGCACCAGGCCCGTTGGGCAGCCGCCGGAGAACCCGGCGTGCTGGCCGACCCGGCGGTGCTGGCACTGCACCAGGACGCAGCGCCGGGCCTGCTGGCTGCCGGGGCGCTGCGGCTGGAGGTGCTGCTGGCTGGGGGTGAGGTGGTGGCCGCCATCATGGCGCTGCTCGCGCCGGGGCGCATCCTGTTCTACCTGAGCGGCTACGACGCCGCCCACGCCTTCATCAGCCCCGGCACGCTGCTGCTGGGCGCGATGCTGGAGGACGCGGTGCGGGAGGGCCGGACGGAGGCGCACTTCCTGCGGGGCCGGGAGGCCTATAAATACGGCTGGGGCGCCGCGGACCAGATGAACGCGACGTGCAGCCTGCGTCCGGTCCCAGCGGAAGCAGGCAATGCCGCACGCTGACGGTCTGATTTCTGGGCGCATCGGACCCACGCCGCTGCCGGCTGCAGGTCCGGTCCTGGCCAACGCCGGACCGTCCGCCCCCAACGAGCCAACGTTCGGAGCGAACGTTGTTCGAAGGTGCTCCCGCGGCGGCAGCGGCCTCTTGCGCATCAGTCCATGCAGTGGTCATAGAGCGCCATATCAACCGGGATCACTTGCCATGAGCGACACCTCCACCCCCGCCCTACCCGAACCAGCGCGCCGCTTCGCCATTGCCCGCCCGAAAGTCCCACCTTTCGCGCGCTTCAAAGGCACTTCGGCTTGGGTGAAGGATCGCAGGCGCGCACGCGAATACGCCCGGTTCCGCGCTGCGGAGAAGCAGATGAACCAAAGCGCGGCAACGCCAAACCCCTGATCTCATCCTGGCAATCGCTCGGTCGGCCTGCAGGTGAAAGCGGACGATTGCCCCTTGCGCCACGGAGGCGTTGCTTGGGCGTGCGGCACTCACGGTCAAACGCCCGCTTTGCTCCGGCTCCCAACATTTACGCCGGAGGCAGCCAGGGCGAGCACTAAGCAGGCTTGCGCGGCCTGTCACACAGACGACTTGCGGCCGTACCAGACCGCGCAAGCCTGCTTAGCTTTTCATCTGTGCGCAAACCTCCAGAGGTTCGCTTAGGTCGCTTCTGCCAACCAGTCCTCCGACCGCAAACCCTCCACTCGACGGAACTCGCCTAGGTTGCCGGTCACGACGATAAGTCCCTGGCTCCGGGCATGCCCGGCGATCATCAAGTCGTATGCCCCGATCATCAATCCACGGCGCTCCAGGTTGGTCCGGATATCGGCCGCATGGGCAGCAGCCCCGCTGTCAAATGGCAATACGCTCAGGCGTGCTGCGAAGCGCTCGACAACCTGCCGGTTCTCCACCGGACGCGCTGACTTCTCGGCACCGTAGAGCAGTTCGAACAAGACGATATCCGAGATGCACAGGGCGTTCGCTTCGGCGTTGAAGCGCGGCCGCAGCCCAGTCGGACGATCCCGGATGACCCGGATGCAAAGGCTGGTATCCAACAGGTAGCGCAGCATCAAAAGCCGTCACGCACCTGCGCCGCCGGCTGCTCGCGTTCCCCTAGATCCACCCCGGCCGCCTCGAAGAAGTCGTCCCACACGGCATTTGCCGGCACGATGATGCGCCGTGGTCCATCCCGCAGGATCGTCACCTCCCGCACGCTGTCGTCAAACGCCACTGCCCTGGGCAGCCTGACGGCCTGCGAACGGTTCGATAGGAATAAGGTCGTCTGAGTTGCCATGGCTCTTCATATATCCCTTTTGTATATCCCATCAAGACGAAAGTTCAGGGATCGGCAGACCGAATGGTTCAAGGAACGTTGATCCGCGCAAAAGCTCACCGGCCTCAATGAATGCTCGTAGGCTTGGCCTTAGCGTGGTCATTCAACCGGACTTCCGCCATCACAACGGCAGGTTCATCCCGTCCACCCGGCCGCCACCGTCCCACAGCACCACCACGCTGCGCGAGGCCGGCGCCAGCTCGATCCGCTGCAACAAGTCCAGCGGCGTGCCCAGCAGGTGCGCCAGCACCGCCTTCAGCACGTCGGAGTGGCCGACCAGCACCGCCTCCCCATCCCCCACCGCCGCCCGCGCCCGGTCAACGGCGGCCAGAACCCGCACCTGGGCGGCGACCATCGTCTCCCCGCCTGGTGTCGGCGCCAGGCTGCGGCAGCGGTTCCAGGCATCCCAGGCGGGGTCGGATGCCAGGGCATCGAACGTCATACCCATCCAGGCACCAAAATCCACCTCGTCCAGCCCGGCATCCGTCAGCACCGGCAGCCCGTGCCAGGCGGCGATGGGCGCCGCCGTTTCCTGCGCACGCTGCACCGGGCTGGACAGCACGGCGCGGACCGGCCGAGCGGCCAGCGCGTCAGCTAGGGCGGCGGCCTGCGCCACTCCCTCCGCGCTCAGCGGAACGCCGGGCATCCGTCCCGCGAGGACCCGGCCCAACAGGCCGTGCGCCGCATGGCGCACCAGGTGCAGCGTGGTGGCCAGCGGTCAGGCCGGGACGGCGGACTCGTCGAACACATCGTCCAGCCGCGGGTCCCACAGCTTGACGCCGCCGGTGATGCCGGCTTCGTTGGACACGGTCCGCACGTCGGACGGCAGCTCGAAATCCACCAGCTCGGCGTCGCCGCCGCCGATGTAGAGCATGTCGAAGTTGATCAACGTCCGCAGTTGGTCCAGCGCCCGCTGCACCCGCCGGCGCCACCGCTTGCGCCCGACCTTCCGCACTGCCGCGACGCCGAGATACTCGTCGTACGTCATACCCTTGTGCGCGGGGTGCTGGCCCATCTCCATGTGCGGCGCCAGGCGCCCGTCGTCATACAATGCGAAGCCGAAGCCGGTGCCCAGCGTAATGACGCATTCCACCCCGCGCCCGGTAATCACGCCCAGTCCCTGCACCCGCGCGTCGTTCAGCAGCCGCACCGGCTTGCCCAGGGCGTGTTGCAACGCGCCGCCGAGATCAAACCCGGCCCAGGCCGGCGTGCCCAGGTTCGGCGCCGTGCGCACCACGCCGCCGCGCACCACGCCGGGGAACCCGACCGAAACCCTGTCGAAGCTGCCGGCCTGCCCCGCCAGTCCCAGCAGCGCCGGCATCACCGCACCCGGCCCGGCCGGATGCGGCGTCTTCACCCGGTGGCGATCGCCGAACATGGCGCCGTACTGGTCCAGCACCCCGGCCTTTAGCCCAGTGCCGCCAACGTCGAGCGTGAGGGTCAGCGGGCCGGGCGGGAGGTTGGTCATGTCATCTCCAGGATGCGTGGGCCGGAGGGCGTGCCGGCGATGACGCGGGTGGCCATGCCGATGAACAGCCCGGTCTCGACGACCCCGACCAGCGCCTTGAGCCGTGAGTGCAGGACCGCGGCGTCCGGGATGCCGTCGAAGGCGCAGTCGGCGATCAGGTTACCGCCGTCGGTGCGGAATGGGTCGGACCCGCCGCGCAGCACCGGGTCGGCGCCCGCATCGCGCAGGTGGCGCAGGGCGGCCTCATACCCGAAGGCGACGATCTCCACCGGCAGCCGCACCCCCTGCCCCAGCGCCGGCACCAGCTTGCCCTCATCCACCACGACCGTCATCCGCCGGCTGGCGGCGGCGACGATCTTCTCCCGCAACAGCGCGCCGCCCAGGCCCTTGATGAGGTCCAGCGTGCCGGTGTGGACCTGGTCCGCGCCGTCTATCGTCAGGTCAAGGCAGGTGTGGCTGTCGAAGCCTGTCAGCGGGATGCCGAGGTCCCGCGCCTGCGCCGCCGTGCGCTCGGAGGTGGGGATGCCGACGATCCGCAACCCTTCCCGCACCCGAGCGCCCAGCAGCTCGACCGCGATGGCCGCGGTGGAGCCGGTGCCGAGTCCAAGCACCATGCCGTCCTGCACCTCCGCTACAGCGGCGGTGGCGGCTTGGCGCTTCAGCTCCGTCTGGTCCATCACCCGGCCCCCAGTTGCGATGTCAGGTCCTGGACAACCTCCATGGGCCGCGGCTCGACGGAGGCGACGATAGGATGTTCCTCCGGCCCCGGCTCCTCCAGGGCGGCGAACTGGCTGTCCAGTAGGCCCGGCGGCATGAAGTGGCCCTGCCGGGCCGCCTGGCGCTGGCCGATCAGCTCTTGGCTGCCCCGCAGGTAGATCAGCCGCACGTCCGGCCGGTCGCCGACCAGGACGGCCCGGTAAGCCCGCTTGAGCGCCGAGCACGCCAGCACCCCATGCCCTCCGGCGCCTCGCGTCGCGTCAATCCAGGCGGCCATGCTTTGCAGCCACGGCCAGCGGTCCTCGTCGGTCAGCGGGGTGCCGCCGTGCATCTTGGCGACGTTGGCGGGCGGGTGGAAATCGTCGCCGTCCTCGAACTCCCAGCCCAGCCGGCCCGCCAGCAGGGCGGCGATGGTGGTCTTGCCAGAGCCGGACACGCCCATGACGACCAGCACGGCGGGCTTCGGGAAGTTTGCGTCGGTCATCATCCATTCCGGGCCGGGACGGCCGATGAGGACACTAACCCGCGGCGGCCCGGTCTGTGAACCAGTGCAGCTCGCCCTCCGGGCGGAAGCGCGCCGCCGGCAAGGATGGGTCGCCGCCGCGTACCTGCGCCAGCACGTCCCGCTTGTCCGCGCCAGCCACCAGGAAGACGGCATGACGGCAGCTTTCCAGCGCCGGGTAGGTAAGGGTGATGCGCGTCGGCTCGCCGGCGGGCGTCACCGCCGCGGCCCAGGCCGAGCGCTCCTGCAGGACGGGGGTGCCCGGGAACAGGGACGCGGTGTGGCCGTTGGTGCCCAGGCCCAGCAACACCACGTCGAACAGCGGCCGGCCCGGCTGCAGGGTCTCGGCGCCGTAGAAGCGTTGCAGCTCCGCCTGATACAGGGCGGCGGCGTTCTCGGCGGACATCCCCTCGGTCGGCACGGGGTGGATATGGTCTGGCGGCACCGGCACATGGGACAGCATCGCCTCCCGCACCATGCGGAAATTGTTCTTGGCGTCGTCCTGCGGGACAAAGCGCTCGTCGCCCAGGAACCAGTGGACGCGGTCCCAGGGCAGGCGAGCGGCCAGGGGCGGATGCGCCATCTGCTCGTACATCGCCTTTGGCGTGGAGCCGCCGGACAGCGCCACCGCCAGCCGGCCCGGCA
>CAXTDP010000379.1:0-5933 GCA_964242295.1 uncultured Acetobacteraceae bacterium
GCGATCCACATTGCCGGGTCGAACAACCCGCTGGGCATTGACGTGAAGTCGCCGCAGGACACGCTGCCGTTTCATCCTTACTACACCGCCAAGGACAGCATCGGCGTCTGCGTGTTCCTGCTGGTGTTCGCCGGGCTGGTGTTCTTCGCGCCCAACCTCCTGAACCACCCGGACAACTTCATCCCGGCCAACCCGCTGGCGACGCCGGCGCACATCGTGCCTGAGTGGTACTTCCTGCCGTTCTATGCCATCCTGCGGTCGGTGCCGAACAAGCTCGGTGGCGTCATCCTGATGTTCAGCGCAATCGCGGTCATGTTCGTGCTGCCGTGGCTCGACACATCGCCGGTTCGCAGCACACGGTTCCGCCCGATGTACAAGCCGTTTCTGGCGCTGTTCGTCGTGTCGTTCTTCGCGCTGGGCTATGTCGGCGGCAAGCCTCCGGAGGGCTGGAATGTCGTGATCGGCCAGGTGGCGACGGCCTACTACTTCCTGCACTTCCTGGTGGTCCTGCCGGTCCTGGGCGTGCTGGAGAAACCGCTGCCCCTGCCGGAAAGCATCTCCCGGCCGGTCATCCGCCGCGGCGACTTCACTGGCGGCGGCGGTGGCCCGCTTCCCCAGGGGGCCGCGGCGAAGCCGATGGAGAAGTCGTGATGAGGCTGTCACATCTGGTCATGACGGGGCTGCTGTTCGCAGCCCCGGCTGCGGCGTTGGCCCAAGGGCATGAAGCTGTTGAGGCGCCGGCGCAAAACTGGAGCTTCAACGGACCGTTCGGTACCTTCGACCGTGCCTCGGCCCAGCGCGGCTTCCAGGTTTACAAGGAGGTTTGCTCCAACTGCCACTCCATGAAGGAGATGTATTACCGCAACCTCACCGGCATTGGGCTGTCCGAGGAGCAGGTGAAGGCAGTTGCAGGTGCAGTGGAAGTTCCAGGCGGCACTGATGACTCCGGCAACCCGGTCGAGCGTCCCGCGGTTCCATCCGATCATTTCCGGTCGCCGTTCGCCAACGACAAGGCAGCGCGTGCGGCGAATGGCGGCGCCCTGCCTCCAGACCAGTCATTGATCGTTAAGGCCCGGGAACACGGGTCCGATTACGTGTTCGCCCTGTTGCAGGGCTATAAGGACGCACCCCCGGGGGTGAAGGTCGGCGACGGACAGTATTACAACGAGTATTTCCCCGGCAACCAGTTGGCGATGCCGCCGCCGTTGCATGATGACGCCGTGACCTATGCCGACGGCACCAAGGCTACAGTTGAGCAGATGTCGCGCGATGTCGTGCAGTTCCTGACCTGGACCAGCAATCCGGAGCTTGAGCAACGCAAGCGCATGGGCGTCAAGGTCGTGCTGTTCCTGACCCTGATGACTGGCCTGACAATTGCCGTGAAGAAGAAGGTCTGGAAGGACGTCCACTAGCCTTCCTCCCATCATACCGGTCTGATACCCGCCGCACGGTCCGCCAGGTCCGCGCGGCGGTTCTGTTTTTGGGGGTTTCATGGCTGAAGACATTACGCCGGTGATCGGCATCATCGGCGGATCAGGGCTGTACGACATCGCCGGCCTGCAGGACAAAACCTGGCGCCGGGTGGAAACGCCTTGGGGCGAGCCGTCCGACGAACTGCTGTTCGGCACGCTGGAGGACGTGCGTTGCGTGTTCCTGCCGCGGCACGGGCGCGGGCACAGGCTCTCGCCGACCCACTTGAACTACCGGGCAAACCTCGACGCACTCAAGCGGTCCGGGGTCACGGATGTGGTGTCCCTTTCGGCAGTCGGCAGCCTGCGGGAAGATTTGCCGCCAGGTCACTTCGTCATCGTGGACCAGTTCATTGACCGCAGCTTCGCCCGGGAAAAGAGCTTCTTCGGTGATGGCTGCGTCGCGCACGTCTCGGTCGCCGACCCGGTCTGCCCGCGCATCGGCGATGTGATGGAGACCCAGGCTCGCCGGCTCGGCATACCCTGCACCCGCGGCGGCACCTACCTGGTGATGGAGGGGCCGCAGTTCTCGACACGGGCGGAAAGCAACCTGTATCGATCCTGGGGCTGCAGCGTGATCGGCATGACCAACATGCCGGAGGCCAAGCTCGCCCGGGAGGCCGAGCTTTGCTACGCGACGGCGGCGATGGTCACTGATTACGACTGCTGGCGTGACGGCCACGACGCCGTAACGGTCGAGTCCGTTATCCGTGTGATGCAGGAAAACGCGGAGCGCGCACGTGATCTGGTGCGGGCAATCGTGCCAGTGCTGGGCGCCCGGCGTGCCCCGTGCCCGGCTGGCTGCGACAGGGCATTGGAGCATGCCATCATCACCGCGCCGGACCGGCGCAACCCGGCGCTGATGGCTCGGCTGGACGCAGTGGCCGGCCGCGTGCTCTCCTCCTTCCCCGGCTGAGCAGCGGCCTGGCCAGCGGCAGCGCGCGATGCCATCCTGGCGCTATGGCTGAGATCATCAACCTGCGGCGGGTCCGCAAACGTGCCAAACGGGACACCGCATCGCTCGAGGCAGCGGCAGCCCGCGCCAAGCATGGGCAGACCCGTGGGCAACGCGAGGCGGTGTCCGCGGCCAAGGTCATACTGCGGCGCACCCTGGACCACGCCAGGCTCACGCCGTCAAACCGGGATGGCGAACCGCCGGAATGACCGTGCCAGGATTTCGTAGATCGGCTGCTTGAACGCTACCGCCAGGCCGGGCAATTCATCCAGCGCCGCCCAACGCCATGCGTCGAACTCCGGATGCGGGTCTAGGTCCAGGCGGATATCGCTGTCCCGGCCAGTGAAGCGCAGGGCGAACCAGCGTTGGCGCTGGCCGCGGTAGCGCCCGCCCAGCGTCCGGCCTAGCAGCTCCGGCGGCAGATCGTAGGTCAGCCACTCCGGATGTTCCCCGACCACCACGGCGTTGCCGGTGCCGATCTCCTCTTCCAGCTCCCGCAGCACGGCGGTCCCTGGGTCCTCATCATCGTCAATGCCGCCCTGGGGCAGTTGCCAGCCGCCGGCTGCGCCTTCCGCGTTCGGCAGGTCTGCCCGCCGGGCCACGAACACGAGTCCCTGGGCGTTGAAAAGCGCGGCACCGACATTGGGCCGATAGGGCAGGGTAGACGGGTCAATCAAGGCGCATCCACCTTCTCGTTGGAAACGGCGCTGACCGGCACCAGCACAAATCCGCGTGCCTCCGCCTCCTGCGCCCAGGCTGCGATCCGTTCCAGCGTAACCGGGCGCAGCCGCCCGACCAGGCCGATGGCGGTGCCGCGCTCCCGGGCCAGACGTTCCAAGGCCACCAGCCTGCCCTCGATTTCGGCGCGGGCTGGCGGGTCGCCAGCATCAATTACGACGTCTACAACCGCGCCGTAAGTCCTGGCAGGCAGCGCCGCAACGCCCGGAGCCGGCGGCCTTGGGTCCAAGTACAACAGCCCGCGCCGTGCCGCCTCCGCCAGGACCTGCGGGAGTCCGCCACCCTGTGCCGCGAACCTCTCGCCACGCAGCCCATCCGAGGCACCGGTCAGCCCGGCGTAGCCTTGGATGCGCGCCATCACTGTTTCCAGCATCGCCTGATTGGCCTCAAGCGAAGCACCCGTCAGCAGGGACAGCCGGCCAGCGTCATCGAGCGGGAACCGCTCCGGCTCCATCGGCACTGAAGCCAATAACTCATGTCCGGCGGCACGCGCCGCCGCCAACAAGGCGTCTTGATTGCGGCCATAGGCCGAAACGGCGAGGGTAATGGGACCAGGCATGGCAATCGCGGTCCGGCTATCCGCCTCGGCGGCGGCAAAACCCGCAAGGATCAATGCAACGCGCGGCCGGCGATCGCTGGGTGGGACAGGCCGGGCGTAAACCTGCCTCGGCATCCTGCCATCGGCGGCGATGCGCGGCAGCATCCCGGGTGGCGTTCCATGGCCCGGTTCAAGCAAAGCCGGGTCGGGATCGGCAATTCGGCCGTCCCATTCCGGCGTCTTGGCCGACGTTTTGAGCTGAGATGCGGCCGCCGCGGCAGGTGCTGGATGCGGCAACGGACCCAACACCTGCAACGTGACGGCACCTGCAGCCGCGAATACCAGCACCCCTGCCCAGAACAGCAGCAGGGCACGCACGGCGCTGCCCCAAACGCCTACCGTGGTCGGACTAGCGGGCGGCGCGGGGCTGCATCGCCATGGCGCGCACCACGATCAGTCCCTGCTGCAGTTGGAAGTCGGTGTCCGGCTTGGTGACATCAAACACCGGGAAGCCCTCGGGCGGCAGCTTCGGGATTTCCTTGGCCACGGCAGGTAGGTCGGTGCGCGGCGGAGCATTTGCCGTCTGCGGCGTTCCTCCCTGGTTCCGCAACGCCCGGTTCAGGTCGGCCTCACGCTCCGGCCCGAAATGCGGCGCCTCCGTCCGGGATGCTGCGACCTCCACGTCCGGGGCGATGCCCAGACCCTGGATGCTGCGCCCGGACGGCGTGTAATAGCGTGCAGTGGTCAGGCGCATGGCGCCGTTGCCTTCCAGCGGCATGACGGTCTGCACCGATCCCTTGCCGAAGCTGCGCGTGCCGACTATGACCGCCCGGCGTTGATCCTGCAGCGCCCCCGCAACGATCTCGGATGCCGAAGCCGACCCGCCATTGGTCAGCACCACAAGCGGCAGGCCATTTGTGATGTCGCCGGCCTTGGCGGTCCAGCGCTGCGCTTCCTCGGGGTGACGCGAACGGGTGGACACGATCTCGCCCTGATCCAGGAAGTCATCGGACACCGCCACGGCCTGGTCCAGAAGGCCACCGGGGTTATTGCGCAGGTCGAGCACGACGCCGCGCAGGTTGCCGCCAGCCTTTTGCCGCAAGTCCTGGATTGCCTTGCGGAGGGCGGGATCGGTCTGCTCGTTGAAGGAGGTCAGGCGGACATAGGCGACATCACCCTCCAGGTGCGACTTTGCGACCTGGATCACGATGACTTCGCGCTGCATTGCGACCTCGACAGGGGTGTCGATGTTCTCGCGCTTGACGATCAGCTTGATCTGGCTGCCGGGAGGACCGCGCATCTTGTCCACGGCCTCGTTCAGGGTCAGGCCCTGCACGGTCTGCCCATCAATGGAGGTGATAAGATCGCCCGTCTTCATTCCGGCGCGGAACGCCGGGGTGTCCTCAATTGGGCTGACAACCTTGATCAGCCCATTCTCCGACTGGACCTCGAGCCCCAACCCACCGAACTTGCCGCGGGTCTGCACCTGCATGTCGCGGAACGACTTCGCGTTCATGTAGCTGCTGTGCGGGTCCAGCCCGGTCAGCATGCCGTTGATCGCGTTCTCAATCAGCTCGCGGTCATTGGTTGGCTCGACATACTCGGCACGGACGCGTTCGAACACGTCGCCGAACAGCGTGAGCAGCCGATACGTTTCCGCCCGGTTGGTGTCGGGGCCGGCCGCGATGGCGGATGGCCAGCCGATCCCATGCTGTCCGAGCAGCCCGGAGGCCGGACCGGCCACTATACCTGCCGCAAAGGCGGCGCCGACAAGCAAGCCCATCCTGGTATTCATACCCATGATCCCTTCGCGCCCAATCCGATTGCGCCTGCTGCCGGCCACCCTGGCCGCCAACGGTGCCCGAACGGGCGCCCTGCATGCGATAATAGCGTCAACAACCCTGAAATAGCTACCCGTGCGCGCGGAGGAAGGGGGCAGGGTCAACAGCTTGTCCGTTCCGGCGTAATTCTATGTAAAGTGCCGGCCGTGCACTAGCCGACCTCGGGTCCCAGGCGGGCATCACGCCGACCGGCTCCCCCGGGCGAACCGCCATGCCGACCGACAGATCCAGATGGTCGAATCCTGCCAGCACGAAGTGGTAGCCCCCGCCGCAGTCCAGGATCAGCATGGTCCCATAGCTGCGGAATGGTCCGGCGAACGCCGCCCGTCCGCCGCACGGCGCCGTCACGCGCGCCCCAGATGGCGGGCGCACCGTCATGCCGCTCGTCTTCT
>CAXTDP010000380.1:0-5924 GCA_964242295.1 uncultured Acetobacteraceae bacterium
CGGCACCGCGTTCTACGGACCCGCCGAAAGCGGCCTGATCCCGCAGATCGCCGGCGCCGAGCGGATCAAGGATGCCAACAGCCTCTGCAGCCTGTCCGGCTCGCTTGCAGCGGTGATCGGTCCTGCGCTTGGCGGCCTGCTCGTCGGCCTCGGCGGCGCCCCGGTCGCGATCGGCCTGGATGCAGCCTCCTACGCCATCAGCGCCGCATGCCTGTTACTGATGCCGGTCAGGCCGCAGGCGACCCCGCCCCGGGCGTCCCTCGCGACCGACCTCCAACTCGGCTGGGGCGAGTTCAACCGCTACCGCTGGCTGCAGCTTGTGACCTTGCAGCAGGGCGTGCTGAACCTGCTAGCCTTCGCGCCGTTCTTCGTGCTCGGCCCGTCGCTGTATGCCGCCATCCCCGATGGCGCCCGGACCTGGAGCTTGATCGCCTCGGCAACCGGCGTGGGCGGGATTACCGGCGGCCTGCTCGTCCTGCGCGTCCGGCTGTCCCGGCCGCTGCTGGGCGTCCAGGTCGCGGTCGCCTTGCTGGCGACCCCACTCGTCATGCTGGCGCTGCATGCACCCGCGCCGCTGCTGGCGCTGGGCAGCGGCACGTTCGGCACCGCCCTGGTCGTCATGAACGTCCTGGTCCAGACGTCGCTCCAGGAAAGCATCCCGCACGAGTTCCTGTCCCGGGTCAGCTCGATCTTCAGCCTGGTGGTGATGGGCCTGGGTCCTGTCGGCTTCGCCCTCTGCGGTCCTATCGCCGACCTGGTTGGGACGGAGCGCGTGTTGGAGGTCGGGGCCGGCGCCATGCTGCTGAGCGTGCCCGCGTTGCTGCTTTCCCGGTCGGTCAAGAGGTTTGTCCCCTCGCACGGCGGAGAAGATTTGCCGCTACGTCTGTGATCCAAGCACCTGTCTGTGAACAAGCGCTCAACCGGAACCCGCTGGAACTGGGTGTGAATCAGCGTGGCCCCGGAACCCAGGAGTATCATGCATTTATAACGCGATACGGCGCTGATCAGCGCCGAAATTCTCTGCTGATGCACAATCCACATTTGCCAGCAGCTATCGCAGCGTGACCCCCAATCTTGCGACAGTCCCACTGATCAGCGCTGAAACCTATCGCTGACTTACAGTGGACGGAGTACAGCTCGAACACACGAATATTTCAACTGAGAATGCAACATGGGTAGAGGCGCTATATTGCTGCGCCGGCGTTGTATCCTTATGAACACAATTTCCAATTCTATCGCCGCCCAGCCCATATTATTGTGCTTGTCACACCTTCGCTGGGATTCGGTGCTCCAACGACCGCAGCATCTCCTGAGGCGGGCAGCGCAGACATGGCGCGTTGTGGTTTTCGAGGAACCGCGCTTTGAACCGTCCTTGCCGGATCTACCCTGGTTGGAGCGCCGTGAGAGGCGTGAGGGTGTCGAGGTAGTGACACCCGTGCTGCCGTTCTGGGACGGTGTGCCCGGCAGCGTCGAGCGCATGCAGAGGCTGTTGCTCGACGCCCTGCTGGCCGACATCGGGCAACCCGACTTGGTGTGGTACTATACACCGCTCGCGCAATCTTTCGCCGGTCACTTGTCGCCGCGCCTGATCGTCTACGACTGCATGGACGAGCTGTCGGCTTTCAAAGGCGCCTCGCCGCAGATGTCGCTGGAAGAGCGACGGTTGCTGCGTCGCGCCGACCTCGTTTTCACAGGCGGCCGCTCCTTGCACGAGGCCAAGCATGGCCTGCATCCCAACATCCACTGTTTTCCTTCCTCGATCGACGTATCGCACTTTGCCGTAGCCAGGGCTTGCAGCCTCGCGGAACCGCCTGAGTTGGCGGACCTGCCGCGCCCCCGCATCGGCTGGTTCGGTGTGGTGGACGAGCGCATGGATCTGCAGCTGCTGGACGAATGCGCCGCGCACCGGCCGGACTGGTCCTTCGTGATGGTCGGCCCAGTGGTGAAGTTGAAACCGTCGGAACTGCCGCGCGCGTCCAACATCCACTGGCTCGGCCGGCGCTCCTACGCGGAACTGCCTGCCCATCTCGCGCACTGGGATGCAGGCTTCATGCCCTTCGCGATCAATGAGGCCACCCGCTTCATCAGCCCGACCAAGACGCCGGAGTACTTGGCCGCCGGCGTGCCTGTCGTGTCCACCGCCATCATCGATGTCGTGCGGCCATGGGGCCAGGAAGGGTTGGTGGACATCGCCCGTGACGCCAGGGAAGCCGTGGCCGCGCTCGACCGCGTCATGCTGCGCTCCCGCGCATCCTGGCTGGAACGCGTGGACCAGCACCTCGGCCGCATCTCCTGGGACAAGACCTGGGCCGGCATGGCCGCCCTGATCTCGGGAGGCAGGCACGCCGGGAAAATCCTGCAGTCAGGCGCAACAGGGTACCGGCTGTGAGCGGGTTGGAGATGTGGGGCGGTGTCGAGTGCACGGTGGTGCGCATCGAGGGGCAGCAGCGTGACCAGCTGCACGAAACCGGGCACCACGACCGCGAAGGCGACCTCGACCTGATCGCGTCGCTCGGGCTGCGCACGCTGCGCTATCCCGTGCTGTGGGAACGCGTGGCGCCGCGTGACCCGGCCGAATGCGATTGGGGCTGGTCCGATGCGCGGCTGGCTCGATTGCGGGAGCTGGGCATCGCGCCGATCCTGGGCCTGGTGCACCACGGTGCAGGACCCGCCTACACCGACCTGCTTGATCCGCTGTTCCCCGAGAAGCTCGCCGATTACGCTGGACAGGTCGCGCGCCGCTATCCCTGGGTGCGCGACTGGACGCCAGTGAACGAACCCCTGACCACGGCGCGCTTCTCGGGCTTATACGGGCACTGGCACCCGCACGGGCGCGACGAGCGGGCTTTCTTCACCGCCCTGGTGAACCAGTGCCGGGGCGTCGTGCTGGCAATGCGGGCGATCCGCGAGGTGCGCCCAGACGCACGCCTGGTGCAAACCGAGGACTTGGGCCGGGTGTTCTCGACCCCGACCATGGTGCCGCAGGCAGAGTATGAGAACGAGCGACGCTGGCTGAGCCTCGACCTACTCTGCGGCAAGGTGGGCCGGGAGCATCCCTGGCGCACGCGCCTACTGGAGGCCGGCATAGGGGCGGCCACGCTCGATGCGCTTGTCGAGGCACCCTGCCCGCCGGGCATCGTCGGCATCAATCACTATGTGACCAGCGACCGTTTCCTGGACGAGCGTGTGGTCCTGTATCCCGACCGCTACCGCAGTGGAAATGGCAGGCAGGCCTACGCCGACCTCGAGGCTGTCCGCGTACGCCTGCCGGGCGGCTCCGGCGGGATCGAGGGCCGGTTGCGGGAAGCCTGGGAACGCTACGGGCTTCCCATGGCGGTGACGGAGGCACACTTGGGCTGCATAGAGCCGGAGGAAAGCCGCCGCTGGCTCGTCGAAGTCTGGAACACCGCGGAACGGCTTCGCAAGGATGGCATGGACCTGCGGGCCGTGACCGCCTGGTCCGTGTTCGGGGCGATGGATTGGCAGTCCCTGCTGTGCCATCGTGAAGGGGCTTACGAGCCCGGCGTTTTCGACGTGCGCCACGATCCGCCCCGTCCAACCCTGTTGGCGGAAGCAGTATGCTCGCTTGCGACCACCGGTCGCTTCGAGCATCCGGCACTGGCAGAGGTGGGCTGGTGGCGCAAGCCGGACCGCTTCCTCCGAGCGCCGGACGATACACGGTTTGCAGCCTGAGGCGAGCAGACCTAACCGGGCGTCGTGCCGCCGGTACTTATTCGCCAACTGGTTATGTTGGCACCCGCGGCAGAACGTATTTCGCAAGCAACACCATCGCAGCCGGGTCCAGCTTTGGCGCAAGGGAACTTTGCGAATCGCGCGGCAATTTCTAGCATATCCCCGCCCTTCGCCAGTTTGGCACGAAACGTGACAGAACCATGCAGACGTCTGCCGGCCACCAGATTGGATAAGGTCCTTCTTCACACGAGTCATTTGCACCTACGCACCGAAACATGGCTGTCGCATCAAGCGAAGCCGGCCGCTACGATGCTGCACCGCAGCATCGAATTTGGATTGTCCATACCTTGAACCTGCCCCTCCGCCCTACTGCTTCTGTTCCGGCCGCCATGACGATGGTGGAGACTGCCGCGGCACCACCCGTCCGCGATGGCGTGGATATGGCCAAGCTAGTTGGCCGCCCACATCTGTTCGGCCGGATCAAACCCTTGCGCCGCGGCTTTATGGTGGAACCGATTGCCAATCTGGTGCTGCAGCCGGACGGTAGGGTCACTGGGCACGGCCACCCGAATGAGGGAAGCTGGAGCGCTTATCACCATGGGGAGGTGCCGGCTTCTGAAGCCTTCGCCTTTGTCTCTAGCGGCAATGGCTACATCCCGAGTTCAACCTGGACTCAGTCGATCGGCGACATGCCGATCGGTCATTTCTGCGACGAGCCCGAGGCGAGCCAGGCGGCCCAGCGTCTCTGCCTTCTGCCGCAGGATGCGCCAAAGCCAGTGGACGATGTCGTGTTCCTCATCGCCTCCTGCCAACGCTTCTACGAGCGCACCATACCAGCATTGTTGGTACAGCTACGTGCGGAAGGCATTCCTTCGGCGCGGATCAAGGTCGTGGTCAATGGCTCCGATCGGGATGGGAACCAGTGCATCGAGGGGGTGGATCACGCCTTTAGCACACATGACGGGTGGGAATGGAGCGCGCTATATGAGGCGCCATTGCGCTGGCAGTTCGGCTACGCCTTCCTGATGCACGACACCAACGTGATCTTTCCGGGCTTTCGCCGCAGCGTCGAAAGCTTCAACCGCCACCTTCCCTGGGACCACTTGCCGGCTTCACCACTGGCCCGGTGCCTACTGGGCCTCTACTCGCATGGCTTCCTACTACGGCTGAACCCTTGGCTGAAGCGGACGCACCAGATCTCCAAGCGTGACGGCATCATCGCCGAGGCAAGTGCAGAACTGCTGTTTCGCGCCCGTTATGCTTTAGTGATGAGTGATGGGGAGCGCAACGGCCATTTTGCGTCGGCGGAATGGCGGGAGATGGTGGACCATTTCAACACCGGGCAGGTGCGGGTGCGCCGGGCCTTCCCCGCAATCCATTTGCACAAGTTCATCCATGCCCACGCCAGCAAGCCGGAAACATTGTAGGCCCGCGGGGCCGTGTTGCATGGAGCAGACAAGTTGACGGTACCTCGATCCAGGCGCCCACCTCAAGCGTCGACCGCGGCAACGCTTCAATGACTCAGGCCTTTAGCTTGTCCTGCTGCTCGTTGCTCAAGTGACAGGCGCTGCCCTTGTAGCCAAAACTCACCAGACCCTTGATCCCGTCCTCTTTATACAGGCAGTGCCAGGTGCGGACGGTGTCGCCGTTAAGCAACAGCACCGTCGCGATTGCCTCGCAACTCACGCCCTGGTCCAGCAGCACCAGCGCGTTCGCACGCCGCGCCAGCTGATGCGCTGCCGACCCGTCCCGAGCCAGTTCAATCTGGTAAAGACGCGAAGTGCTGTCCAGGAACTTAGGTCGGATCATGGGTCCGGTAAAGTCCAACTCGGGCCCGCTTGGCAACGGGGCGAAGCCGGACTCTCCGGGATTCGGGGTATACCTGAATTTGAGCCACGCCGCTCAACCTAAACCGATCCCGGTTTCGTAAGGGCGATGCTCGGCACCGTCGAAGGGCCGTAGAAAAGTCCCGATATGCTAGCCCAGCAGGGTTAGGAGCGCATGCCCCCTTGTACCTGGTGCAGTCCAGAACTTGTCTCGTCGTTCTCGGGTTTATGGGGTGTAGGATCACAGGCGGGGGTGTCGCCGCCAGCCTCGTGGCCAGTCGAAGGCTCCTGGTTCCCCAACGCACCGTCCATCCCGGGCTGCCCTTGCTTTCCCGGCAGGACGCCAGGGGACTCTGTCTCGTCGTGCATGATGCCATTTCCTTTCCGTTTGAGAGGACACCGGGC
>CAXTDP010000381.1:0-5919 GCA_964242295.1 uncultured Acetobacteraceae bacterium
CGCGGGCCAGCACCGCGCCGTCCCGGCCGAGCAGGTCCAGGCGGATGCTGGGCCGGTATCCCGCCGCGGCGGTCAGCAATGCCAGGAAGCTGGGGAACGCGGTGTGCCGGCAGCACAGCCGATCCAGCGCCGGGGTAGGCCGCGGCGCCGGCACGGTATGGATGACCGTGCAGAACGCCGCCCCATGTCCAAGCGCCCTGGCCTGCTCGCCGGCCGGGCCGATGGCGGCGACCTGTCCCATCTTGCCGCGCACCAGCACGGTGGCGGCACGACGGAAGCCCCCGGTTCCGGGGAAGTAGAAGCTGAAGACGTGCAGCTGCACCGGGCGCAGCCGCTCGGCGCGGCGGGCCTGCGCGGCACGCCGGAGGGCGGATCGAGACATGGCGATGTCCTTTCAGGAGGAGGTGGGCGGGACGGGCTGGTCCTGGAAGTCCGGGTGCAGCACCGGCAGGTCGGCCATCGGCAGCGCGTCACAGTCGAGCAGCACGTACTCGCAGCCGTGCTTGCGCGCGTAGCGCATCACCGCAACCAGGTCGGCCGGAACCGAGGCGATGGGCGCCTCGCTGGCCCAGATGAACCAGCCGTGGCGGGTGCGCCCGCCCAGGATTTCGGCGTTGCGGTTGCAAGGGTCGCGCACCGCCTCGTCCGTGGTCTGCTCGTCCAGCCACGTCCAGGTTTCAGGAGACAGATGGCCGCTGGAAGCGTCCAGGAACCGGCGGGCGCTCATGCCGCGCCCCCCTGCCGGCATCGGGGAAACAAGAACGGACATCGTGCTGTATGGATGGGCATGGCATAGCTCCAGACATGCAAAAGCCCGCGCGAGGCGGGCTTTCAGCTTGGAAAGAACGGGTCGGAATCTACTCGTAATGCGGCCGTGCCGCGGGGAAGCCAACCGGGAGGCTGGCAGCCTGCAGGACCTGGACCTCATAGATGCCCTGGCTGGCGGAGGCGTGCTTGGGCGGGCGGCCCTGGTTCAGCGGCGCCAGCTTGGGCACCAACTCGGCCGCGTAGGCGTCGGCCTGCTGCTCGGTCAGGAAGGACCGCGGCGTGCCGCCCAGGGTGCGGTAGATGTCGCGGTCGCTGACAAGCTCGCCCTCGTCATACCACCAGCCACCCTCGGCTAATGTTACTTTGAATTCTTCCGTAGTTGACGAGGTGAGAACCGTGTCAGGTAGCGAGTCGGCCAAAAGTTACAGTTGCCAAACGGCACCTGAAACATCCGCCGGCGTGCCATCGCCAGCCTGGGCCGGCTTGTTGCCGCTCAGCTTCAAGGACGCACTCGCCACGGCGTTCCTCACCAGCATTGAGGTACGCGGCTTCAGTCGAAACACCATTCTCGCTTACGGCCGCGCGTTGGAAAGCTTGATCGGGATGGCGGGCGACCTGGACTCCCTCCGTCTCGACGTTCCAACGGTGCATCGCTATTTGGCGTATCTCGCGCGCATGCCGTCGCGGCACAAGGGTGCCAAGGGCGAGTGCCTTGCCCGCGCCACGATCAAGCAGCGTCTTGTCGCGCTCCGCGCCTACGCCGACTACCTAGTCGATTGCGGCCAGCTCGAGCGGAATCCGGTCACTCGCGGCAGCATTCGGCGCACGCCCGAGGGCGAAGTGGTCCCGGTGCGGGCCGGGCTCGTGCCCACCCCGCAGCGCGTGCCGCGGTTGCCGACCGACGAGCAGTGGTCCCGCTTGCTGGAGGCACTGCGGTCCCGGCCGACGCGCGACCGGCTCATGTTTGTGCTGGCCTATGACGGGGCGCTGCGCCGCAACGAGTTGATCACTCTGCGCCTCGACGACTTCGACTTCTCCGCGCGGCAGGTCACCGTCCGACCCGAGAACGCCAAGGGCGGCTATGAACGGACCGTGGTCTATTCCCCTGCCACCGGCGACCTCCTTCGGTCCTACTTACCTCAGCGCCGCGCACTCTTTCCCTCCAGCTCTCATCTTTTTCTCTCCGTCAGCCCCCGCAACCGCGCCAAGCCCGTGGGCGGATATACCTGGGGCTTAGTCGCGGCCGCGTTGGCGCGCGAGGCGGACGTGCCCGGCTTTAGCACGCATACGCTGCGCCACCTGCGCCTGACAGACCTCGCGCGGGCCGGCCTCGACCTCAAGGAGATCGCGCAGTTCGGGGGGCACCGCAGCATTGGCACCACGATGATCTACGTCCACCTCAGCGGACGTGACCTGGCGCGCGCCTTCCAACGCGCCTCCCACGCCCTGACCGAAAGGTTTGGCACTCATGGACAGCACCTCGTCTCGCCCTGACGGCCGCGAACCATCCTTGTCGGCCGAGGAGCGCGAGTGGCTTCGGCGCACGCTGGACCACAAACTAGGATTGCAGATGCCTGGAGCCGCGGCAGCTTTGTCGGCCCTCCTCAATCCGGCTCGGCGCGGCCTGCAGTGTTGGGGCAACACGAGTTCAGGCGTCCGCAGCCAAACACTGCGCGGGATCATGGAGGGGGCCTTGCACTTCGGCACCGCTCCGCAAAGCTGGAGCGCCGGCCAATGGATCGAGGCGAAGCACGCCTACGGCGAGGGCTGCCGCATGTCGCTGTTTGTGGTAGCGGTCCTGGGATACGGCCTGCCGCTTCACGACGCGGCTGCCTTCGCCGCTGTCACGGCACGGCGGTCCATCTTGGCCGAGGTTATCTTCGGGCGCGATACGGTGCAGGGCGAGTTCGAGAGGGTTCTGCAGGCGTTGGTCCGCATGGGCTACCTGGTCGGCCATACGCGCGTCCGTATCCGTCAGTTCGTCGCCGACCTGCTCCTGTGCCATGGCTCTCCCACCCTCAACGCTGTAACCGACGACAGCTTTGCCGCCCACGTGCTTGACGCTCCGTCCAAGACCACGCGTCGCGCGTTCAGTGCGATGAGCCTCGCGCTCATTGAGCTGGGCATCATCCAGAACCGCTACATCGCCGGTTCCCGCGCGCCTCGGCAGCACCGCGCCACTCGCCTGGGCGTGCATGACGAGTGGTTCACATGGTGCGAGCGTTGGCGGAATGCCTCGCCGGTCTCGGAACGGACCCGGGAGGCGACATTCCTCGATCTTGCCATGGCCGGGCGTTGGCTGGCGCACCACCACCCAAGCATCACGTCGCCGGCGAGCTGGACGATGGACCTCGCGGTCAAGTATGTCCGCTACGTCGAGCAGCGGCGGATCGGCGACCTCCTGACTAGACCGAGCGAGGTGCCACGGTCTGGTGAGCCGATGGCGCCCCGGGGCAAGGAGTCGCTGATCGGCGCCGTCCGCTGCTTTTTTCGCGACTTGCAGAATTGGGAGATGATCCCGCGCCGATTCAACCCGGAACGGGGCTTCGCAGTGCCGAAGCAGATCCTCCGGGCCAAGTGCTTCAACCCGCGGCCGATCGACGAGGCGTTCTGGCTCAAGCTGCGCACTGCGTCGTTGAGCCTGACGGCCGACGACCTGCCGACGCCCGGCACCCGGTGGAACTCGCCGCGATACCCGATCGAGATGGTGCGGGCCCTTGCGGTGGCGTGGACCTTCAGTGGTTGCCGCTCGGATGAGATCAAGCGTCTGGAGGTTGGTTGCACTTACGTCGAGCATGTGCCGGCGCAGACCGACCCGTCGACCGGGGAAGTTATGCCAGCGTTCGACCAGCACATGCTGCGCGTGCCGGTGAACAAGTCACGCGGAGAGTTCGTCAAGCCGGTAGAGGAGATGCTTGGGAAGGTTTTGCAGGCGTGGGAGACCATCAGGCCGAGCCAGCCGCCTCTGGTGGACCCAACGACGGGCCGCCTCACCCACTACCTGTTCTGCTTCCGCGGCCAGCGAGTAGGGCGCACGGTGCTCAACGATGCCATAATTCCCATTCTGCTGGCCAAGGGTGGGCTGCCGGAGGAGGACTCGCGCGGCAAGATCACCAGCCACCGAGCCCGCATGACCTTGGCGACCAAGCTTTATGACAGCGCGTCCGGGATGCGCCCGCTGGAGGTGATGGGCTGGCTGGGCCACCAGACCTTCTCGGCCACCCAGCACTACCTTGAGGTCTCGCCCGTCCGCCTGATGACCTCCTTCCATCGCAGCGCCAAACTGTCCGAGGCCACGCGCTGCGTGAGCGTGCTGGTGGACCGCCACCCGGAGCCGGGCCAGCCCATCTTTCGTTATGATCTGGGCCACGGCTGGTGCACCAACGACGCCTATGCAGCGTGCGCGCACCGGATGGCCTGCGCACGCTGCTCTTTCTATGAACCTGCACAGGACTTTTCCGAGGCGTTGGTGAAGCAAAGCGACCGTTATACACGCATGCTGCAGGAGCTACGACTGACGGAGGACGAACGCGCGGCGACCACCGGCGACGCGAAAGCGATCGAGCAGTTGCTGGCCCGTCTTGCGGCGCAGCCAACGCCCGGTCGGAATTGATGCCCTATACGCATTTCCGATCTTGCTGGCACCATTCTGCTTATGAGCGATTGAACGACACAACGATCGGCACCGCCGGGTACATGCGTTAATCGGCCCTGTAGCGCGATTCCCTGGCTGCACGCGATCCGCAGAAGCCGCTTGCAATTCAACATAACCGACCCGCCATAGCTCTGGCTGGTGAGGTAGCAGGCCACCCAGAACAGCACCTGTTCCGGAACCTGGTCCTGTACGTCCCCGTTCCCCTCGTTGATGGCCGTCACCGGAACGCCTCCAACGTCGGCCGTTCCGGCACCGTGGAGGCCAGGTCTGATGCAAGGCCAGGCACCGTCACCAAGGCATACAGCACGCCCGCCAGCAGCATCGCGCCCAGCACCAGGCGCACCTTCTCGATCGTTCTCATCATTGCCATCCCTCTGCTCTGCCTTCATCACCTGAAGACACAGCCCGGCAGCCGCGTCGGGACAGGGGGTGCAGGGGGCGCGCGCAGCGCGGGCCGCTTGGCCCTTGCCCCTTGCGGCCCCTGGCACGACGCGGCAGGGCTTTCACCGCCCTGCCCGCGTCAGCCCACCCCCCTGCCCCCTCTTACCTCCTCCTCGTCCACCTCGATCAGGCACATCCAGCCGTTTACCCTGAGCCTCTCGCCGTCGTTGGTGAGCAGCACGAACCGGCTATCCAGGTCCCACTGCCCGTCCTCCTCCCGGTCCCCGTCCACGATCACGCCCTCCAGGACGGCATCGCCCCCGTCGACGAGCAGGCGCACGCCAGGGTCAGAGGCCGAGCGCCCCGGCGCCGGGGCGCTCACGCCCGTGCACCCGCGAGCTGATCGGAGGTTTCCGGTGCGGCCGGGCTGGGCAGGCCCATCGCAGCCCGGCGCCGCGCCTGGGCCACATCGTTCCAGTCGTTGCGCCCGCCAAAGGGGAGGATGCGCCCGCTACACACCCCGGCCTCGGCCGCAAGGGCTGCCAGCTTGGCCGCATGGCGCTCCCCTGGAACATCGGCGTCCGTCGCTTGCACCAGCACCGCGTCGGGCTGGGCGGCGAGGTCCCGGAGCAGCGCCTGCAGCGCCTCGACCGTCCCCGGCCCCATGCCGCCGGCAGTGGCGACATACAGCGTGTCCGCCCGCAGCCCCTCGATGCCGGCCAGGCTCATGGCGTCGATCGGCGCTTCGCACACCACCAAGCGCGTGGTCGGCACGGTGCTGGACGGCAACCGGCCCGGCAGCCGGAACAGGGTCTTGTCGCCCTCCGCCGAGAACATGCGAAAGTTCGGCCCGCGCATCTCGATGCCGACCACCTCGCCAGCCCCGTCACGGTGGGCGAACCAGGCGCTGCCATATGGCCCCTCGCGCAGGGCGTCCGCCCGGGAAGCCGCAATCAGCACCGATGCCTCAAGCGCGCGCTGCTCGGTCAGGTAGCACCAGGTCCGGGTGGCCCGTGACAGGGGTCGGCGCTCGGTCCATCGCTCCGCCGGCGGCAGCTGGGGCGCCTTATCCCGCGTGGGAGCAGGGGCAACCGGGAAGGAAGGAGCAATGCCGC
>CAXTDP010000382.1:0-5917 GCA_964242295.1 uncultured Acetobacteraceae bacterium
GAAAACCCCGAAAAGGGCGAAAACCCCCGCGCTGGGCGAGGCGGAGTGGGGTTTCCGCCTAACCGTTCTGTCCGCCCCGCCGTAAGCCGGACACCCTGCCCGTCCCGTAGCCCGCGCGCGCCTGGCGTTTCGGGCGCCGGTAGCCGTGTCAGTTTGCCGGCCCCGGCCCTGCCCGGCGTGCCCTTGACATGGTGCGAGGGTGTGGCGCTGCTAACGACTATGCCGGCGCTGGACAGCATCAGGACGCGGCGCTGGGCAGCCCTGGACGCGACCTCTGCCCCCGCAGTCAGGCGTGCCCTGGAACAACGGGGGCACCCTGGCCGCTTTATGAGGTTAAATATGACGCTTCGCACGCTCGCACTGCTTGGGCTGCTGACAGCCTCTGCGACGGCGCAAACGCACTCGCCCCCCCAAGGGGTGGCGACCGGCGGGCCATCTGCGCATTCGACCTCGGACCATGCGGCCGATCTTCGCAGCATTGCCGACTTCCTGGCGCCTGGGCAGACTGAGGCGCAGCTGACCACGGGAGCTATTGACGCAACGCCCGCCTTGAATGCAGCACTCGCGGCTGGATCGGTGTCTGCTCCCTGCGGCACCTACGGGCTCAATACCGAACCTGCCGCGATCCTCATCAACGGACGCGCGATCCGCGGTACCAATGCAGAGTGCGTGAAGTTCCAGGTCAACTACGCCAGTGGCCCCGTGTTCCATCTCGTCAACACGTCCTGGGTGCTGATCGACGGGATCTCCATCATCGCGACCGTGCCCCGCAGGAGCGGCGCAGCGATTCGGATCGTGGGCACCTACGGCACCATGATCAACAACGTGGTCATTTCAGGGCCGCACTACGACGCCATCTACATGGATAGCCCGAACACCACGAAAGTGATGCAGAGCGATGTGCGCGGCTCGGCCAGCCACACCTGCGTAACCCTGACCGGGATGACGCTCGACACCTTCATCAGCCATACGAACCTGGCGCAGTGCGCGACCGGCCTCTTCGTGGACAGCGCGTCGGGCATTTATCTCGACAACATGGACATCGTGGCCGCCTCCCAAAACGGGATCAACATCAGCCCTCTGGCGGGCCAGGACGTCAACGCGCTTTGGGCAGACACCGTGCTGGCGGACTCGTCCGGCATCAATGGCTGGGCCTTCGCCGGCACTGGCCCGATCACCGAAGTGTTCATCAAGGGCGGCTGGGGGTCTGGCTCGCAAATCGGCGCCGGCCTGATCGTAACCAACCCTGCGCTGGATGGCCTGACGCTGACGGCATTCCATGCGCACCATAATGGCTATCACGGCATCGCCATTGAGTCCGGCAAGAATGTCTATATCGGTGGAGGCACCCGGGCCGTGATGAACGGCTGTGGCCAACCGGGGGTGGGCTGCACGGCGCCCAGCTTGTCCAACGGCATCGAGATTGGTGCGGGCGTGTCGGACGTGACGATCCAAGGCGTCTTTGCCGGCACAGGCGGCTACATGGCTGACCAGGCGGGTTTCAGGAACTGGCAAAGCTTCGGCTTGAACATCGCCAACGGCGCCGGGGGGCGGATCATCGTTGCCGACAACAACTTCACCGGCAACGTGACCGGGGGTGCCATCATCGGCGCGACCGGGCCGGATGTGCTGATCCACGACAACGTGGGCTATCACACGAAGGGCACAGGCACGCTGACGTTGGCAGCCGGCACGACCTCCGTCGTGGTGCCGCATGGTCTGGACGTGATCCCCGACATCGTGTCGGTCGCACCGTATAGCGACACCTACGGCGTGCGCTTCTGGGTCAGCGCACGGTCGGCGACCAACTTCACGGTCAGCACCAACACTCCTCCGCCGGCTGCTCTACAGCTAGTGTGGCGCGCGTCCAAATACGGCCCCTGATAGCCCAAGCGCCCTTCCCGCGCACGCTGCGCTGCCTGCCCCTCTCTGCCTGACGTAGTCTTGACATGGTGCGAGGATGTGGCCTGCTGGCGACCTTAACAGTGCCGGTCACCATAACGTTGCGGCGCTGGGCGACCCTGGCCGCGACCTCCGCCCGGCTGCTGCGGGACCACGGGGCAGCGCTGCACGGGGCCGGCCGGGATACACTGGACCTGTTCGGGCTGCATCCGACCGCGCCCATGACGCACCCGCCAGGCTGGGGGCTGGCGTGGTTGTTGGGAGAGCACGGGGAGATGCTGGATGTGGCGCCGGATGTGATCGGGATGCGCTGGGGTCCGGACGGGGCGCGGCTGGCCTTTCGGCCGCGCGCATCAGGCCGGGACGGGGCGGTGCTGGCGTGGCGGCTGGCCCACCCCCGCTGTGAGCCGAGCGCGGACAGCGTGGAGCCACAAACGTCAGGCGCCCAGGCGGCGACGGCCAGCGTGTCAGCCCGGCCTATCTCGGCCGGGGTCAACAGGGCATGTGGGCTGCGGGCGGATGGATTGGGTATGGCAAGCATCCTTGGACAGGGCCGGGCCGCCATGCAATGTGCGGACGGCTTGGGGTGTAACGATCATGGCATTGGTGATCACGGTCGCACAGCAGAAAGGAGGCGCTGGCAAGACCACGCTGGCCGCCAACTTGGCGGCGCTGTTGGCACCGACGCGCCGGGTTGCGGTGCTGGACATTGACCCGCAGGGTAGCCTTGCCCGCTGGTATGCGATCCGCCAGGCGCGTCCTGCCACATTGGCGAGGCTGGCGTTCTCGGACCTATCAGGCTGGCGGTTGGCTGGCGAACTGGACCGGCTACGGCGCGAGTTTGACGTTGTGATCGTTGACAGCCCGCCAGTGATAGACAGCGACGCGCGCCGGGCAATCCGTGGCGCGGACCTGGTGGTGGTACCGGTGCAGCCCAGCGCGCCCGACATCTGGGCGGCGGAGGGCACACTCAAGCTGGCCGCATCGGAACGGCGGCCCGCCTGCCTGGTGCTGAACCGCGTCTCTGCCGGCAGCCGCATGAGGGACAGCGCACTGGGAGAACTGAAGGCCCGCGACATGATGGTGCTGCCAGCCGCGCTGGGCAGCCGGACGGCATTCAGCCAAGCGTTCGCGGAGGGGATGGGAGTTACGGAAGCGGCGCCAAAAAGCCTGGCGGCGGTGGAGATGCGCGCCGTGCTATCGGAACTGCTGGGTGTGTTGAAGCCTGATACGCCGGGAACCGGGAGGCGCACGGACAACGTTCCATAACAGGCAAGCGCCGGCATGGGCCGGCATTCAGCCAGCTTGGAACCTGCTCAAGGTGCCGGCATAAGTGCCCCTCGCGGACAGTTCCCAGCAGCTCCCGAAGCGGGGCGACCGTAGTGGGGATTTGGAGGACGTGGTGAGGCTTAACTGTCGGCCCGCAGTCAGTGGCGAGGGCCAGGACCGGTATCAGCAAGGGACAGCCACAGCACGTTCACCACGTCCCGGATGGCGTCATACCGGCCAGACACTCCCCCTAAACACCGGTTGAAGTCCAACAACGCGATGTGTCCGCCCATCCTCACCACTGCTGCAACAGCCCCCACGCCTTCTCGCAGGACATGGGCCACCAAGCCGTCGTCAGGGTCACAGAACCAGGCAACAACATAGCCGGATGCCAGGTGGGGCGACAATGCAAGGACAGCATTGGCCTCCGGAAGCGTCAGCCCGGTGGAGATCATGTCTCCCATAAGCTGCCTTCGCCCCCTACTCGCACTGCCAGGCCCACCTGATCCTGTCTGACACCGGTTTCGTTATCATCCGAAATTCTGTTTGTGTCCGTCATGGTCCACCATGCGGGGCCACATGGCCCGGAATGTGCACTCACGCGACGGACCCGCCGGGCTGGAGTTCGATGCCTGTCGCTCGCAAGGAGGCGAGTGTAGCTGGCGAGCAAGGCTTGCGTTCAAAGGCTAACACGCCGGTCTCGGCCGCCGAGCCGGGGCAGGCTTTGCTGGCCGAAACGTAGAAGGGAATTGTCAATGCGTGCGCGGCAAGCCGGGCCATGTGCATCGCCTCTGAGCGACTGCGCGACCGTCCCATCTTAGCTTCTATGCGACTGTTCTCGGCATACCACTCCCAGCGTCCCGCGGATTGCTGGGTTACTCGAAGACTGACGCTCAGACCCACCGTCCGCATAGTGGCAAGTGCCTCATTGCTGCTGGCCTCAAGCCACTCCGGAGCTGTCAAGAGCACACCAACCTCACGTTATCGTGTGCCCAAGCCTAATAGAGACAGACCCGATGTGCCTCAAGAACTTTGTATGGAGTCCAATTATAAATACAGACCGTATGTGAGCTACCCGTAGAATCGCTTTCGTCCTCCGGACCACGTTGCGCTTCAAGGCTTTCTGGCCGTCATTCAGGATGTCAGGACGTGTTCGGGAGAAACGCGACCACACCGACCGAGAGGCAAGCATATCATCGCTGGCGTGGCTTTTAGGCTAACATGGCCAGTTTCTGGACGTGTCGCCCGGCGTGATCGGGGTGCGCCAGGGGCCGAACGGGGCGCGGCTGGCCTACCGAAGTCAAGGAGCAGGGCGGGGCGGGGCAGTTCCAGCATGGCTGCTGACCTAACCCCTGCCCGCGCCCAGCCGGATGCGCGGCGCCTAGCCCATCACGCGGGTGGTGCGGACATGGCTGCCCGGCGGCGCACCGACGCACCGCCTGCCAGACCGGCTTTGTCCCTGGAACCTAGCTCATGGACTAAGATCCCGCTTCATGTCTCCATATACAACCTCTGGCTGCGGCAAACGCCGTCGTGTGTACCTATTTGTACCGAGTTTGAGCTTGCGAGAGGGCGATCAATAGCGTATCGGACTGTCGTTCAAACCTTCGAAGCGAATTTTTAGACTCAATAGCGTAATGTCAATAAAATATATACACCATCAGGGGGTAGGAATGAACGTCAAGGTCAGCCCGCAAGCGGCAACTCTGGCACGGTTGCTCGTCTTGAGCGCAGTGGCGTCCGTATGTGTCGTGTCCACTTTCAGAACGAGCCGTCAGACTTGAGCAGTTCTTCTATTTCACGGAACTCGACCGAGAGGATGCAACTAGAACGTATCAACAAGCCTCAAATACTTCCGTCGCTGACTGGCATACGTGGCATCGCAGCCATTTGGGTACTGGTGTTTCATATTGAACAAGGGATTCCGGGCTACTCGCTTTTGCCATGGCTCAACGGGTTATCGGCTATAGAAAATGGCTTTCGAGGGGTAGACCTATTCTTCATCCTGTCAGGTTTTATAATGATGCACGTGCATGCCCGAGACTTCACGGTCTTTTGTCGCCGCACGATATGGGACTTCATGATTATGCGTTGCATTCGCATATATCCAGTGCATCTCATTGTATTGCTATCGATCTTGGCCGTCGTGATCGCCAGCCCCGCTTACGTGGCATGGTCGCGAGCATGGAATCTAACCTTGCATACACCAGCTTACACGCCTTTAAGTTTTTTCCAAACCGCAACTCTTACAACACGCTGGCTGGTAGCGGATTACGGTATGTGGAACGGAGTAACTTGGAGCCTAAGCGTTGAACTACTCGCTTACACAAGCCTGCCCGTATTAGCGCAACTGCTATCACGTACCCGATCACCGGCAATCTGTTTGTGCGTGGCGTTTGGAAGTCTGGCAGCAATGATCGGCTTGTTGGTTGCAATAGGGAGCTATGACGGCGGCAGCCCCAATCGGCCTGGTTTGCTACGCGGCTTTGGAGGTTTCGCGGCTGGTGTGGCCTTATGCCGGTTCGACGCTGTTGCGCAGGTTACTAACCGTCAAGCCCAGTGGATTACTCTCTCATCCATAGCGTTCATCACAGTGTTGCTGCTCGTGCCGCGTTTTGCGATCCTGATGCCGTTCGGGTTTGGCATCCTGATAATGGGACTCGCGTATCGAGTGGGCGTGGTCGACCGGTTGCTAAGGGCCTGTAAAAAACCAACAGAATTGGTTTGATGCCCGGGATTCCCGTGC
>CAXTDP010000383.1:0-4832 GCA_964242295.1 uncultured Acetobacteraceae bacterium
TGCAGCGCCGCGAGGGCGTCAGCGGCGTCACCGAAAAGGCCTCGCGGCCAAAGTTGCTGCTGGGAACGTCAAAGATACCGTAACCCTTTCCCTTCGCCTTCCAGACGAGGGTCGGGGGTAAGCCCAGCAGTGCCGCCCGTCGGCCTTCTCAGCAGCAACGCTACCAATTCACCGGTTCAGCCTCGGCCTCCGGAAGGTTGCGGCTTTCCCAAACCTCCTTGCCACCCCGATACCAGTGGACGCGCGTGTAGCCCAGCGCGATGAGGCGCAGCGCGAGGTTGCGCCCGCCCCAGCGCTCAGCGTTCCAACCCAAGGTGACGACGGGGCGCGCAACGTCGTCACCCGTGAGCGCCTGCATGTTGCGGCGCAGGCGGTCCTGGATGCCGTCGTCAAGCGTGCCGACTGCGAACTCGGGTCCGAGGATGATCGCACCGGGCAATGAGCGGCCGGTTGCGTTCAGGTCGAGCACAATGGGCCGCTCCTCCGCCAGCAGGCGCTGCAGCGCATCGGTGCGTATCACGGCCGCCCCGGGAACAGCGGCCGGAGTGAGGCCAGAACGGGTCTGGTGCAACTCGCTGGTGCTCGGCACGCCGCTGTCAGCATCCTCATCGGCATGGTCACGCAGCCCAGCCATGCGAAGGCCATCCGAAACGTATCGCAACTGCTCGCCAACAGGCGACTTCTCAAACAACCGCCATTCCCAGGTCCGAGCCGTCCAGAGCGGCTCCAGCCTCACGATCGCGGCCACCTCCTGCCGTGCTTCTGCGACCCGCCCGGACAGGGCCAGCGCACTGGCGAGATGGGCGCGGGGCCAGAGGCCAGAACGTTCATCGCGTGCAGGGTTCACGTCAGCTCCCCGCCGAAGCCAAACCGCGGCCTCGGCTGGCTGGTGCATGCGGAGGAGGGCGATGCCGATCATGTAGTATCGCCACCAGACGCTGCCGCCACGCGGGTTCCTGCGCAGGGACTCGCGATAGAACGGCAGCGCTCCCGCCGGGTCGCCGGTGTGCAGCTTGGCGCTGCCGATCTGATGGCGCGCAAGCTCGAAATTGGGATCTGCGGCGAGCGCCTGCTCGTAGAACGTTTCGGCCTCCCTGTAGCGCCCCTGCCAAAGCAGCATCGCGCCGCGCAGACCGGCAACTTCAGGCGAGTCCGGTTGAAGCTTCTCGGCGGCATGCAGCAGCTCCAGTGCCCGAGGCACGTTCTCCGGCCGCCCTTCGTCCAGCGCGTCGTTCTGGTTCATCAGGCAATAGGCAAGCATGATCATGGCCGTGACCGAACTCGGGTCGAGGACAAGCGCCTGTTCCAGCAGTTCCTGCGCTTCGCGCGCCTTCTCGATGGTCTGGCCGCGTTGCAGCAGGGACGCGGCACGCAGCGCAAGGTCGAAGGCGTCGGGATCACCGGAATGGTCCCGCTTGCTCCGCCCAGCCTCCGCGTCCACGAGCTGCGCCCCAAGAGCGCCGGTCAGGCGCCGCACGATGTCGCCCTGCCCCTGGCCGAGTTGGTGCACGTCCTGGTCGAACCGCTCGGTCCACAGCACCGCTCCCAACTCGGTCGAGGCCAACTCGGCGTTCACCCGCACCATTCCGTCGCCGATCCGGCGCACGCTGCCCTGCACCAGGTAGCGCACCCCCAGCTCGCCTCCGACCTGGCGTGCGTTCACTGCCCGCCCCCGGTAGGTTTGCGCCGAGCTGCGCCCGATGACGAATGCGCCGTCCAAGGAGCGCGACAAGTCTGTCGTAAGGTCGTCCGTTACGGCGTCCGCCAGGTAGTCCTGGCCGGGGTCGCCGGAGGTGTTGGCAAAAGGCAGCACGACCAGGGATAGCCGCGGCGCGTTCCGCACGCTGAGATCAGGCAGCGCTGCCGCGGCGGCCTGCATCACCGCCGGGTTCGTGGCGTGCCGCAGTGCGCCCCAGCCGGCGCCCCCGGCCGTCAGCACCGCCAAGCCGGCCAGCGCCGTCCACCTCGCGGCGTGCAGCCGCCGGGCCAGGGAGCGCAGCCGGTCACGGGGGAACCGGCCCGTGCGCACGACATACGCCTCCACCGGGCGCGCAATGTTCTTGAGCTGCAGCGCCCCTAGCGGCTCGAACGCCGCATCGAGTTGGTCCCGCACCTGGTCGTGCACGCCCCGGGATACGCACACCAGGCCTGGCGGGCATGCAGCCTGCAGCCGGGCGGCGATGTTCACCCCGGTCCCGTGTACGTCCGCGCCGTCCGATGCCAGCACGTCCGCAACCGTCACGCCGATGCGGAACCGCATGGCCCGGTCCGCGCCTGCATCCGCGCCCCGCGCCGCCACCGCCTGCTGGAACGCGAGGGCGAAGCGCACGCCCGCAGCCGCGCCGGGGAACACCAGCAGCGCGCTGTCGCCGGCGGTGTTCGCCACGCGTCCGCCACCCTGCGCCGCAAGCGGCGCCAGCACGCCGTCGAACACCTCCTGCAGCCCGGCCAGCGTACCAGCCTCGTCCAATCCCATCAGCCGGCTGTAGCCAACCATGTCCAGGTGCACGATTGCGGCGAGCCGGGGGCCGTCCGGGCTCGGACCCGCATCTGGGTCCATTTGGACGGCCGGAGCGCGCGAATGCCCCACGCGCTCGGGAGCGCCGGTCAGGATTGGGAGGACTTGGGTCGGCAAGGCCACCGCTGGACCCGCTGCGTTGGATTAAGCTGAATGATACGCATATGCAGTGTGCGGGGACCTAGCAACAAATAAGGGAGGCCCCGTCCAGGCGCTCAAAATTTACTGCCGTTCACGATTGCCAGTGCCGGGCGGGTCCGGTTCGCCATCCCGCCGTCGTGCGAACCGGGCCTGCTGTCCCACCTGGTTGGCGGCCTGCTTCCTGCCACGGTTCCGCCAGCAGGGCATTAAACTCCGGGTTGGCGACCGCGGCGGCATCCCGGGCCGCAGGCTGCGCCAGGGTATCAGGGTCCGGGGGCATGGCGCAGTTTCTACGCGGCCCGGCTTGCCGCGTTTAAGCCTCCTACCCGATCAGCCGCGCCCTGACCCGGGCCGACACCACGTCAATGACCGCCACCGTCGCCAGGATCAGCAGGATGATGAATGACACCTGGTCCCAGTAGCGGACCTTGATCCGCTCGGCGATCTGCAGGCCGATGCCGCCCGCGCCCACCACGCCCAGGATGCTGGCGCTGCGGACGTTGCTTTCGAACTGATACAGCACCTGCGCCAGCATCACCGGCAGCACCTGCGGCAGCAGGCCGAAGCGCACCACCAGCATGGGGCTGCCGCCGGCGGCGACGATGCCCTCGCGCTGCTTCGCGTCCGCCGTCTCGATGGCCTCGGCATACAGCTTGGCGAGCACCGCGACCTCGGCGGCGAAGATCGCCAGCACGCCCGCCAGCGGTCCCAGCCCCACCGCACGCACGAAGGCCAGCGCCCAGATGAGCTGGTCCATGCCGCGCAGCCCGTCGAACACCCGGCGGACCGAGAAGTGCGCCAGCGCGTTAACCACCACGTTGCGCGCGCCCAGGAACCCCAGCGGAACCGCCACCACTGCGGCGGTGAACGTGCCCAGGAAGGCCATCGCCACGCTCTCGCCCAGGCCGCGCAGGATGTCCTGCCATTGGTCGCCGGGGCTGGGCGGCACCATCTGCCGCAGGATCGTGCCCAGCCCGGCGGCGCCGTCGGCGATGCGCCGGGGGGTGATGTCGAACCACCAGCACAGCGCCACCAGCCAGGCCACCACCGCCGCGGCTGCGGCCCAGCGCAGGGCAACGCCTGCAGGGCTAGGGCCAAAGGCGCGCGGGTCCCGCGCCCGTAACGCGGCCACGTCCGCCGGGGAAACGCGGCGGGCCGTGGCGGCGCCGGGCATCATCCCGCCGTTCCCAGCGCCCGGCTGCGCACCGCTTCGCTAGCGATGTCAATGACGCTGACCGCCAGCACGATCAGCACCAGGATCGCGCCGATCTCCCCGTAGTAGTTGAAGCTGATGACGGTATAAAGCTCCTGCCCGATGCCGCCGGCGCCGACGAAGCCGATCACGGTGGCGCTGCGCACGTTGATCTCGAAGCGCAGCAGCAGGTAGCTCAGGAAGCCCGGCAGCACCTGCGGTAGGATCGCCCAGCGCACGCCCTGCACCCAGGTGCCGCCCGCGGCGCGCACGCCCTCCAGCGGCTTCATGTCCGCGTTCTCCACGATCTCCGCGAACTGTTTGCCAAGTGCGCCGACGGTGTGCAGCCCGATGGCGACGATGCCGGCCAGCGGACCGATGCCCACCGCCCAGACCAGGATCAGGGCATAGACGATGTCCGGCACCGTCCGGAACGCTTCCAGCCCGCGGCGGCATAGGATGTAGGTTAGCCGGTTGGGCGCCAGGTTGACCGCCGCCGGGAAGCACAGCGGCAGCGCCAGCACCGCCCCGCCCAAGGTCGCAAGCGCCGCCATCTGGCTGGTCTCGAACAGCAGCCACAGCCAAAGGTCCAACCGGTAGAACCAGTAGGCGATGGACCCCTCGGTCTTAGTATCCGATAACAGCGCCCTCCAGCGCAGGTCGGGGACTAGCTTGCTGAAATACTCGCCGACCCGTGGCAGCCCGGCGGCGAGGCTGGACGGGTAGGCCTCGGACACCCAGGCCGACAGGGCCAGGGCCGCCAGCAGGAGAGCGGCGGCCGCCAGAGCCATGAGCAGGCTGGCCCGGCGGCGCCGCTGGTAGTCCGCCTCGAACAGGCTGCTGATGCTCAAGAACAGGGGCTTTCTTCTCCCTCTCCCTCCGGAAGAGGGCCGGGGTGAGGGAAACCGGGCGCACGGTCCCCGCCCTTTGCAGGACAGTCCCCGCCCTGGACGGTTCTGCACTGACCGTTTCCCTCACCCC
>CAXTDP010000383.1:4842-5909 GCA_964242295.1 uncultured Acetobacteraceae bacterium
CTGCTGATGCTCAAGAACAGGGGCTTTCTTCTCCCTCTCCCGGAGGGAGAGGGACCGCTTTCCTGCTCAAGGCTTGGCGGCCTTAGCCCCGCTGGCGCCGATTTGCCGCCTCTTCCTTGCGCAGGTCAATGAACACCTGGAAGTCCTCGTGCTTGACCTGCTGGTAACCCTTGCCGCCGCCGCGCTCGATCTGCTTGTAGATGTCGGGATAGGCCGCCGGCAGTGTCAAGTGGAAGGCCGTCATGTCGCGGCGGAACTCGTCGGGCGTATCCTTGCGCGCCACCAGGGGGCCGTTCAGGATCGGGTTGGAGGTCCACAGGATGCGGATGTCCGCCATCTTGAGCATTCCCTTGGCCACCATCTCGTGCAGGTTGCCGCGGGTATAGCCTTCCGCTGGGTCGCCGATGCCGCTGGCCCAGGTGGCGCCGCCGTCATACTGCTTCTGCAGCACGGCTACGACTGCCTGCTCATGGCCGCCGCCGAAGCCGGTGCGGCTGAAGTACTTGCCGGGCTCCGTGTCAATGCCGGCCTTCTTCAGCTCGCTGCGCGGGATCAGGTAGCCCGACGTGCTGTTGGGGTCGGCCCAGGCCAGCGACTTGCCTTTCATGCCCGCAAGGTCCGTGATGCCGCTGTCCGCACGCACCACCAGGACGGACCGGTAGCTGATGGAACCGTCCTGTTCCACGGCGACGACCAGCGGCTCGACGTTGCCGCCGGTGTCCACCCAGGCGCCGGCGTAGCCGCTGGCGCCCATGGAGGACAACTCGATCTGCTTGGCGCCGAACGCCTGGATCACGCCGGCGTAGTCGGCGGCCGGGAACAAGCGCACCGGCACGTCGAATGTCGCCTGCAGCAGCCTGCCGTAGGCGTCGTAGCGGCCCAGCCGGTCGCTGTCGTTCTCGCCGCCCAGCAGGCCGATGCGCAACGTGGGCACCACGCTGGCCCAGGCGCGCTTTCCGGCCGCGGGCATGGCGTTGGCGCCCTGGTCCGCATCGCAGCGGAGAAGGGCCGGCACACCAAGAACGGCCTCAAGCTCGGCATTTGCGGCGAGCATGGCGGCGACCCGG